>JAHDDD010000282.1 GCA_020629535.1 Saprospiraceae bacterium | reverse complement strand
TGTGAATTGTTCAAAACAGCCCCTGTAAGTAAGCTGATAAATCTGTAAGAATTAGGTTTGGGATTTTGGATTACAATTGTTTCAGAGAAAGTGAAATTTGGCTTAATTATTTCAATTTGTTCTTCGACTTTGAATAAAGGCATTGTCAATAAGTCAATTGGAAGAACATTTAGGATATCAATTTTTTCAACAAGTTCTTCATTGACTTTCAATGATTTTTCAAAGGTAAATTGATTTTGTATTGCTGTTTTGTTGTTGTTGATGTTACCTAAAAAGGGAGTTGTCCTAAGATGATCTGAATATGAACTATAATTAGATACGTTGATGGATTTTGAGATGTCAGATGGCTGGTTTAGAGTTACATCATGGCTCTGTTTTACATTTTGAATTTGAATACCTGGTTCATCAGTAGTTGATGCTGCTGCATTTGAGTTGTAATTTGACGATGATTGATTTGTATCTGAGAAAGCGTTTGAGGATGTAGTTTCTTCAACCGGCGAAACTACTTCATTTCGTAATTGTACCGAAGAGAGTGCATTGTCTGATTGCGAGAATTCTTCTCCTTGCCAGAACCATCCAATGGTTCCGAGCAAGATCAATCCAAGAAAAGGTAGAAACCAAAATATGAATCTTCTCTTCTTTTTCTTCTCAGTCTCAAGTTCGTCACTCACACTTTCCCAAAGTGCATCGGTATCCAATTCGAATTGGACATTCTCGAGAATCTTTTGAACCTTTTTTTCTTTATTACTTAAATCCATATGACCATAGTTTTATGGAATCAGCTAATTATTTTTTCTTTTTTTTTTGCATTGTGTATGACAACAATCGAGTCGTCTTTGAATGCATCATTGATCATCTTCCTTGCGCGTGACAGAATTGATCTAGAAGTACTTTCGTTCACTCCCAAAAATTCTGCAATTTCTTTATGTGAATAACCTTCAACCAAATACATGTTAATCACGACTCTGTATTGTTCTGGCACAGTTTCCAAAAATTTCATTACATCTTCGAAGTCAAGTTTGAAGTTTGCTTCTTCTTCCACAGAAGGCTCGTGGCTTACTGTTAATTCTGAAAATCGATATCTTTTTTCTTTTCTCAATTGTGACAAACACACTCGAACCGTCACTGAGGACAACCAAGCATTGAATGTCCCTCTTTCTTCGTATTTCTTAATGTTCTTTAAAACCTGAATCAGTGTTTCCTGCAAACAATCTCTTGCGATATCATCACTCTTCATATACCTTTTGCATATATTGAAGATCTGAGGAGAGTAGTACTCGACAAAGTATTTTTGTGCGAGGCTATTTCCAGTTTTACATCCTTGTATGATATCGAACTCTTTCAAGGGTATTGGTTTTTCGATTTTATTGCTTGCTGATGATTAGTCCTTTAATAGGGAATCTTCCGGCTACAGGATTATCAAGGGTCTGCATCCAAACTTCTCCTTCAAAGCTAAAGCGGGTGATGTTTTCCTCGTTGGTGTCTTTTGTATGTGTTACATTAAAATTCATCAAACCACATCCAACATCAGAGGTTAAACAATTGATCATATATCCGTCCGTTCCAAAGGTTGCATCGTTTAAATAAATATTTACTTCATCATCTGCGTACGCCCGCGTATCGTTACCCTTAAATACTATGTTAACAGCTTCTGTTAGCTCTGAGACGTTTGTCAATCCGTCCTGATAGTCAATGGTGAAATCTTTGAATATTTTGCTGTCATCTCGAATTTCGATAATGCCAAAACCATTCTGATGATCACTGCATATTGATAGATATCCAATTTCATCTTCTTCATCTATTGACCACGGCAATTCTACATTACCATCTTTATCAGAAATTATAAAATTATCTGCACACACCTGCAGCCAGGTATTAATATTTGTTTGTGAAAATTTTAAAAGTGTTTCTTTACCATCATCATTGATTAAGAATTCAGGATTCTGTACTTCACTTCCGTCACAATCAATTAGGACAAAATCCAATTTTGTTAATGTATGTTCTTGTTGATCAAGCGAAATGATTTTACCTTCAACATCTTCCGTTTCACCTTCAGTGAGATCGATTTCATTTGTATCATCACAGAGATGTCCGACATTCACATCCACGTCTGTATTGATGGGAATGTATGTGCCCCATCTTCCCAAATCAGTTGTATATACTCTAATGAATGGTTCATTATCAGACATCAATTCCAATTTTGTGAATGACACATTTGTTTGATCAACCAAGAGACTGCCTTCTAAAAACACAGCATCTGAATATTCGGCGAATCTAAAGTAGCCATCAGACTGGACAGTTGTTTGGGTTGAATTTTTGTCAATGTTTTTGATCCACAACCATTGATTTTGAATTCTGTCAAAGTGGAAAAGTCCAATATTTCCATTGATGTCTACGTTGGATAAGTCATAATGCAATGAGATTTGTTGATTGGGGTTAATGCTTACCTGTGTATTGTTTTCAAAAAATTCAAAATAAAAACCCAGTCCACCCTCGATGAATAAATCGTTGCCAAATTCTCCTTTGGCGTATACACCGGTTTGAATTAATAATTCCTGAGACGAAAACTCACCATAATTGATTTCCATATTGGGTGAACTGGTGTTAAATATGTTTGAACCAAAATTTAACTCGACTTGATCTGATATGGAAACCACGTTTTCTCCTTCAGAGATTGTTTCATTTTTCCAACCAGGGAAAGTCTTAATTGATAGTTTATTTACGTTGTTCTCTATGACTGGTTTGCAGGCAAGTCCAATTTCTTTGTTGTCTTTGACAATGAATATGGCTTGATTTCTTTTATTCAATCCTTGTTCTTTGATGAGGAAGTTTTCCTCTTCGACATTGAATAAAACACCATTTAGCTCGACGTCATAATCTGTGATAATTAATTCGTTTTGTGATTCTATCTGACCAACCAATTCACCTTCGACGATGACGTCTGGTTTTTCAGGAATGATCTCATCAGGATTAGAATTGTCAAAATCTTCGTAACAGCCGTTGAGCAGGGCTGTCATAGATAAAAAGAAGATTATATGTAATTGCTTTTTCATAGCATTTCGATTTCTCACCCTATAAAAGCATTGAATGTGAAATGTGCTGCAAGAAAAATTAATTTTTTTACTAAAAACTTAAAAGGCCTGTATTTAAAGGGGTTTTGACCAGCAACTTTCAAATAATTTTTTTAAAAACAAACTTATTTCCAACCAAAAGCAAACATTCACCGATAAGGAGAACATAAAATGTTATGAAAGCTATGAAACATCTACTATTAAAATTAAGCTTACTGGCTGTACTGCCATTATTATTTACTTCATGTTTGAAGGACAGTTGCGAAGAGACAAGGACATTTACACAATATGATCCTGTCTATATGTCGCACAATCAAATCAGGGTTCCGATTAAAACAATCGAAGCTAGGTATCTGGAAAATCCTGGTAAAATGTACTTCTATGAAAACTTCATTTTCGTAAATGAAATCAGAGAAGGCATTCACATCATTGACAATTCTGATCCCAAAAATCCATCCAATATTGGATTCATTGAAATTCCAGGCAATGTGGATATTGCGATCAGAAATAACCTCATGTATGCAGACAATTACATGGATTTGATCACACTTGATATTTCAAATCCATTGAATCCGGAATTGGTCGAAAGACAAGAAGAAGTCTACCAAAGATATTACTTCCATGAAGGAAGAGGGTTTTTGGTTTATCACAGAGAAACACAAATTACTGCAGAGGTTGACTGTCGTGATCCAAGATGGAATGGCGGTGGTTTTTTCTGGGATGGTAATGTGCTTTTTGCAGCTGATGCTGCCACAGCCGAAGTAGCCACAAATGGTGGCACAGGAAATACAGGTACTGTAGGTATTGGTGGATCATTGGCAAGATTTACCATTGCAAAGGACCATCTGTATGTAATAGATAATTCGACATTGTATTCGTTCCAAATCGATGGATCATCAATAAATCAAGTATCTGATTTGTCCATTGGTTGGGGTATTGAAACAATATTTCCATATGGTGAAAACTTATTCATTGGAAGCCAAGATGGAATGTTTATCTACAATATTGATAACCCTGCTGAGCCATGGTTTGCATCTGTTTTTAGACATGCCAGAGCTTGTGATCCGGTCTTTGTTTCTGGAAACAGAGCATATGTTACATTGAGAGATGGAACGAGATGTCAAACTTTCAATAATCAACTTGACGTATTGGACGTATCTGACATTTACAATCCTGAATTATTGGTGACTCATGAAATGCAAAATCCGCATGGTCTTTCCAAGGTCAATGACAACTTGTTTATTTGCGAAGGAAGGTTCGGCTTGAAAAGTTTTGACGCCTCTGACGATCAAAAAATCGGAGACGAGTTATTGGACCATATAAAAGACATTGATGCCTACGATGTAATTGGGTTGAGTTCGTCGCATATTCTTGTGGTCGGAAAAGATGGATTGTTCCAATATGACACATCTAATCCTAAGAAGATAGAAATGATTAGTCAAGTACCTATAATCAGAGAATAATGAAACATATAATTAAATCACTGTTAATAGGTTTCTTGCTTTTCTCATGTCTTGGTATCCAAGCACAAGAAACCAACATAGAAACAAACACAGCCGAAGAGGTGATCATTGTATTTAAGAATGGAGGTCAAATCAAAGGTGAACTAGTAAACTGGGATTTCGGAAAGAGTATCACTGTGATGTTCAATGAAAATGAAATCAAGATTCCGAATAGTCAGATTAAATATGTTGTTCAGGATGGACTTGAGTTTGATTCAAAAAAACTAAAAACACCTTACAATTTTAAAGAAGCAGGATTGTACGGTCACCTTAGGCTTAATCTAATTGGTGGCAATGGTGGATCAAGAAGTGAAGGTACACCTGGCATCGGTGGAAGTATTTCTGGAGGAAAAAGATTCAGCCGACTTGTCGCTGTAGGTGGAGGATTAAGTTTTGATAATTATATCATAGGAAGTTCTGAAAGTATCCTTGCACCTTTCGTTGAGTTTACTGGATTTGTCCAACCAGAAAATCTTTCTTTGATGTACAATCTCTCTGCAGGTTATGGATTTGCATTCAAGGACGAAGAGTCTGGATTGGAAGAAGCAAAAGGTGGTTGGATGATTTATCCTTCTATTGGATTCCGTGCTGGTAAAAGTGCCATGAAATGGACTTTTGATGCAGGATACAAATTCCAGAAAGCGAATATGGTTTACAGATTCTGGGGAGACACTTCAGATCAAAGATTGATCTATAAGCGTCTGACATTTAGGATTGGACTTTTATTCTGATTAGGAAGAAAAGAAAAAGGCAATTGTTTAAAACGATTGCCTTTTCTATTAATTTTTATAATTCTATTCCTTTTTCCTAGTACTCGGTCAAGTAAATTTTTACAATTCTATTTCTTTTTCCAGGATGAAAAACGAATCCAAAAAATCATCCCGATTTAAAGCAGCCCTCCATGCCTG
>JAHDDD010000281.1 GCA_020629535.1 Saprospiraceae bacterium | reverse complement strand
GGAAGGATGTTTCAGTTTGTCGAATCCAGTAACAGTAAATAGAATAGATTGTGGTGAAACGTGTGATGCAGATGGCGGAACAATCGAAGGCGGTCCATTTATCTTTACCGTGGGAGATGGGCAAGAGGACTTCATTGATGAAGGAGCTATCACTCTCACTGGAAATGCTGGAACCAATTCACAATGGGTAATTACAGATGGTCAAGGTATCATTTTAGGCTTGCCAACTATGCCTTCTGTTGTTGATTTCGAAGGAGCAGGACCAGGCATCTGCCTGATTTGGCATCTCTCTTTTGAGGATGGCTTAGAAGGTGCAGAAGTAGGAATGAATGCAAACGATTTGGTTGGTTGTTATGGACTATCCAATGCAATCGAAGTGATAAGAACCGATGCATCAGGATGTCAGGCTAACGGGGGTGTATTGTTCGGTGGTCCGTATGAATTTTTAGTAGGCGATGGTATTGTAGATACGATCCCGACGGGCCAACCAATTTTGGCAAACTCACAAGGTATGACCAGCCAATGGGTTGTTACCGATAATAATGGAGTAATACTTGGTCTTCCTGGAACTCCAAATGATGTAGATTTCGATGGAGCAGGACCAGGTACTTGTCTGTTATGGCACCTGTCTTATGATGGAGACATTGAAGGTCTGATGATGGGTAACAATGCTACCATAGATTTAATGGGTTGTTACAGCCTATCAGCCAATCCAGTCGAAATAATAAGAACAGTAGAAGGAAATTGTCAAGCCAATGGAGGAGAAATTCTTGGAAACAACACATATGAATTTATCGTTGGTGATGGAATATCAGATTTTATTCCTGCAGGCGATCTAACACTAGCCAATGCGCAAGGTACAAGTCAATGGTTGGTCGTAGATTCAAATGGAATTATCTTAGG
This sequence comes from Saprospiraceae bacterium, assembly GCA_020629535.1. GTDB lineage: Bacteria > Bacteroidota > Bacteroidia > Chitinophagales > Saprospiraceae > JAHDBF01. The sequence continues at coordinate 4,585 of JAHDDD010000281.1, read as the reverse complement.
ATTACCACCTGCGCCAGAGGTAGTTGATTTTGAAGGTGCAGGAGCAGGTCAATGCTATGTTATTCATCTTTCTTATGAAGGTGATATTATGGGACTTGAAATTGGAAATGATTATAGAAATGATCTAGAGGGTTGTTTTGACATTAGCAATGAAATTTCAATAAGAAGAATCAACGAAGGATCATGTCAGGCCAATGGAGGAGAATTGATTGGAGGTCCTTTTGAGTTCACTGTTGGAGATAGCGAAATGGATACCATTGCAACAGGTGCAATCATTCTTGCCAATTCACAAGGCGAAAACAGTCAATGGATTGTTACAGATGGGCAAGGCCAAATTTTAGGATTACCACCGATGCCTTCTATTGTGGACTTCGATGGGGCAGGACCTGGTTTATGCTTTATTTATCATATTTCATACACACAAGGATTGACAGGTCTGGAAATGGGCTCAAATATTTCTGGCTTAGTAGGATGCTATGATTTGAGTAATTCAATTGAAGTTGTTAGACTAGGTACTGTAGAATTCGCTCCAGTTGAGTTCTTAAGATATCCTAATCCGGTCAATGACTATGTTGATTTAGAAATACAAGCAAGTCCAGATAAGAATGGGCTAATAGAAATATTCAACAGTGATGGAAATAAACTAATTAGACAAAATTGGAATTTTGAATCAAGTGGTTCACAAAGGATAAATGTAGAAGCACTACCTGCTGGAACTTATTGGATCAGAATCTCGAGTAAGAGGTCTTCTTCAATCCAAACAATGGTGAAACTATAAAATTAAAGTTCAGTTTCGTGGTTAAAATGAAAATCCCAGGCAGCATTGTCTGGGATTTTTTATTATAAATGACCTCATATAAATGCCAACTTTTCGGTTTAACACATACAGTTAAGGTTAATTTTAAGAAAAATTTTAAGTAGTCGAAGTATGACCTCTTGAAATATCTCCGTCTTAAGATTACTACCCAAGCGTTTATCCCAATCCAACCGAACACAAACGTAGAATAATCTAGTATTGCACTGATCTCCTTTTTAATTAACTTCTAAAGAAGTTGACCTAAACTTTGTTGTCTCAAGACACTGAGGTCTGGCGAAGCTTTGCTAAAACCGAAACGTACTATGTCCTATTACAAGGGTTTGATTACCTTGAGTTGCATCTTTATATGCAGCCAACTTTTTGCGCAATGCGGTGATCCCATCACCATAAATTCTGGGGTGACCTTTGATTTAAACCAATGCTATTCTAACACAAATGACAATTCCAATAATGATTACTCTGAATTTGCAGGAGAGGTAATTTTAAGTTCAAGTTGCCAGAATTTAATCTCTCCAAACGGTGTGTACAGAGACAACCCGGGAGAAAATCCTCACTCTTGTACTCCAGGCTTCGATGGTAATCCTGGCATGTGTGTTGGAGTAGAACATTCTTGCGATTATACGACTGCCACCGATCAATCGGTCATCTTTGATGTCGTCATAGAACCAAAAGACAATCCCAGCACAATAAACTTTCTTTCTTTTTATGAGGCAGCACCAAATTCATTTCAATGGATTGGTGGAATGTCTGGACCCAATGCACCACCTACACTTTATGCATTGCGTGTATTGCTAAATGGGGCTGAAATATACCATGAATGGGACCTGGCCACTTCACCTGAATGGTCTTTAGAAATGTTTGATTTCAGCAACAATCCAAATTTCACAGTAACAGAACTCTCTTTGTTTGAATTTCAATTGACTGCTTATTGTGTTCAGGATATACAAGCTGGAATATCTGTTTGGGATTTGGATGAAATTACGGTTGCCACATCTTGTGAGACCAATCCTACAGGCGTGTTGGAAGGTGGATCACTCGATGGAGGACCATTTAGTTTTTGTGGAGACTCCGATTTCTTCATACCAACGAGCAACATCAATCTAACAGTAGGGCAGGGCACAGTCAATGATTGGGTTGTTACATCTGACGGTATGATTGTATATGTCGGTGTTGATCCTTATTCCATTAATTATGGTGCCTTCGCGGGAACCAATATTCAAATATGGAATATAAGCCATGAAGGCAATCTCGTAGGACTTGAATCTGGAACAGATATCCAAAATATCCAAGGTTGCTATGGCTTATCAAATCCTATTGACATAGAATCATTTCTACCTGGCCAATGCACTTTGACTGGCGGTCCGATCGACGTTTGTCCTTTCGGAGAAGGCACGATTGATATTGGAGATGTGAATGTAAATTGTGTGGGTGATGTAGGAGCAGGTCAATGGATTATCACTGATGATCTTGGCGTTATTACTGGACTACCGCAAGATCTTACTGATTTCAATTTTGCATTGACGGGTTCAGGAAGCTCATTCATCTGGTATGTCAATTATGATGGCTCATTGACCGGAGCAGAAATTGGTAACAATGCCCAAACAGATATAGATGGATGCTACGAACTCTCAAATCCAGTGGAAGTAGTACCTACTCAATTATCAGCATGTACATTGACTGGAGGTCCATTTGAATTTTGCATTGATGATAATGTACCAGACTTTATCTCACAAGGAGAACTTATTGCACAATGCGATAATAATGCCGATGCTTGTCAGTGGGTGATCACCTCAGATGACGGTATCATCACCCATTTGCCAACAGATATTTATGATTTTAATTTTGGAGCATTGACCGGATCAGGGACCCATTCGATCAATGCTGTATGCTATTCAGGATTCATTTCCGGTCTTGAACCGGGCAACCAACTTCCACAAGATTTATTTGGATGTTATAGCGTTTCCAATAGTATTCCAGTATCCAATGAATCTGTCGATGCATGCTCTATTGTTGGTGGGCCGTTTGACTTCTGTTGGTCTGATGGTAGTCCAGATTTACTTCCTGATAATAGTTTAGACCTTAATTGTTCTGATGTTTCAACCGGTCTATGGGTTGTGACAGATGACAATGGTGATATATTTGATTTGATCCCTTCGCCCTACAATTACGATTACAGTTTGACGGGCTCAGGAACTACATTTTTATGGTTTATCAATTTTAATGATCCACCTTCAGGCTTGATAATCGGAAACAACGCCTTGGATGATTTGCAGGGCTGTTATGGACTTTCTAATCCGGTTACTCTTGATATGAATGATTGCCCGGAAAATTTATTGAGAATTGAAGGTGGACCTTTTAACCTGTGCATTGAAAATCAACCTTGGAACTTCAGCGAAGATTTGATGAACATTTACAATCATGCAGGAGTTCCACACACCTGGATGTTGACAAATAGTGATCACATTGTAGCCTTTGGCGAGATTAACACACTTTCTGAACATTTTACACTTGGGAACAACTGGGTATCGATGGTCGCCGAAGAAAGCATTGATTATGATTGGGTAGGTAAATCAAGATCTGAAGTCATTCCATACACACATTCATCAAATGAAATTCGCATTTGGGTGGAATCAGATTGTAGTTTAGATACCAACCTAGATATGTATGCGTCAGATGTGCACATTTATCCAAATCCATCATCGAACACCCTTTTTATTGAAATGGGGGAGAGCTTTGAAGAAATTCATCTCAGAGTTTACGATTATGTTGGCAAATTGATAGAGGACATTTGGTTTCATAATGAAGAAGAGCTTCAGTTGCAAGTTGGTCATTATCCCAATGGAATGTACAATTTGTTAATTGATACGGAAAGAAGATTATTTAAGAAGAACTTTGTAAAAAGTGAATGATGAAAGAGCCTCCATTAAATGGGGGCTTTTTTGTTTTATGGGATGGCAAATCCCAAAAGTTAAAATAATTGCAATTGCATCCATTCAATGAAATTGGAACGATTCTTGTTTCAAACATATTAGAAGTTTTTATAATATATAATTAACACCTTTTTGACCCACCTTACGCATTCGAATACCTCCCGGGTTTCAAATTGAGTGTGATTATAATTCTAAATCCTTCTTTGGAATTATTATTCAGTCATTAAAAATTAAACAATGAGAATCGCTGGTATATTAGGTTTAATCCTCTGGTTAATTCTAGGATACTTCCTCTGCAATAAGTTTTTGTGCCCCGCAACCGATGGTGCCACAAAATCTGCTGCAGCCGCACCTATAGGTGATGCAGATTGTAAGTACGATCTCGAATTCATCTTTGAGAAAGATGGAGAAGAGTTGATCAACTTGGTTTCTGCTGATAATTTCTCGTTTAGACAAAGTGAATTTAATTTTGAAGAGCCATCAGCAGAATTGTCTTCGACAGTAGAAAAAGTCGTAGCATTCCTTGATAACAATCCAGACATCTTTATTGAAATTACAGGATTGTTTTATTCTTCAGATGAGAACAAAAGTTCGGAATCAAACCTTGGTAAAGCTCGAGCAAATCAAATCGTTGAGTACTTTATCAGTAAAGGCGCCAATGCAGAACAACTGCAAGGAAAGGGTGTCAAAGCCCAAAAAAGTGCTTGCATGAAAGACGGTGTTATCAGAAGAGGCGCTGTTGCAGTTCTGAACAATAAATAATTCACACTAATTTTTGAACACAATTAAAACGCAATAAAATGTGTATTTGGTTACCATTATTACTCATGTTAGGATC
>JAHDDD010000280.1 GCA_020629535.1 Saprospiraceae bacterium | reverse complement strand
GACTCCATATGAAGAAATGCTTGTCTTTTCTGCATTTTGCAAATTGCGGAAATTCTTGTTAAGAAACTGGAATGAGGCCCTTGATTGAGAATTGGAAGAACTGTATTCTTCAAACTTCATATCAGTAGTATCATATACAATCGTACCGTTTTTGTTTAATGTATCTATGGTATAGATTGTATCTTGCAGCACCTTTTTCATTCCTACCTTATTGATGAAAACCAATTTGTCTTTGTTGGTGTAAGGCGCTTTCTTTCCGATTTCATTCTTTACGAAAGCTACCATAAGCATCAAGATGGTCAAGGTAAAACTTAAACCGAAGAGGTTGATGAATGTGAAGAATTTCTTTCTTCCAAGAATTCTCCACGCAAGTAAAAGATAATTTTTCAACATAATGCGATGGGTTTATTTTACCTGACTTCCGTCAAATAATCTCATTAAACGATTGGTTTTCTTTGCCATAAGTTCGTCATGGGTTACCATCACGATGGTGGTATTACTTTCTTGATTTAAGCGAAGTAAAATATCCATGATTTCATTTCCCATGACTGAATCGAGATTTCCAGTCGGCTCATCTGCAAGAATAATTTCAGGGTTCCCGACTATGGCTCTTGCAATCGCCACTCTTTGTTTTTGTCCACCTGAGAGCTGGCTAGGGAAGTGTTTCATTCTGTTGGCGAGTCCAACTTTCTCAAGAGCTTCTTGAGCCTTCTTCTTTCTTTCGGCAGAACCGATGCTTCTATAAATTAGAGGCAGCTCTACATTATCAATCACTGAAAGATCATTGATCAGATGGAAGCTTTGAAATATAAATCCTAGTTTATGGTTTCTAAACTTCGCAAGTTGCTTTGTATTGTACTTTGTAATTTGATTTCCATCAATGACAACTTTTCCACCCGAAGGCTCATCTAGTAATCCAATGATGTTAAGGAGAGTAGATTTTCCACAACCTGAAGGTCCCATGATAGAGAGAAATTCTCCTTTAGAAACATTGAGATTGATATTATTCAACGCCAAAGTTTCAATGGTTTTGGTTCGGTAAGATTTGTTTACATTTTCAAGTAATATCATAGTGCGAATTTTTTAGTGAATAATTTTTTGGTTCTCTTTTATATCAAACATTGTGAGAATTCTCAAACGATAATAGCTAAGCCAATAATCTCTTAAGCTGTTCATGTATGCTCTCACAGCATTGCCTTGATCTGCCTGGGCCAAGGTTAGCTCCAGCGTTGACACGCTTCCAAGTTTGAATGCTTCTTTCATATTATTAAAACGCCCGATGGCAAGGTCTCTTCCTGTCTTTGTATGCGTTAATCTTTCTTTATTCCTTTCGAGATTTACCAACTCAATTCGAATTTGGTTTGACAGTTCATCACATTTATATTTCTGTGATTCGCGCGCCATGTCCAATTCCAATTCTGCAATCTTCTTTTCGTATTTTGATTGTTGATGTCGATAGATTGGGACACTGAAATTGATTTGCAAGTTTTGTTCGGTTCGCTGATCTACATACAAGCTATTAAAATTATTGTCTCCCTTTCGTAGCCCAACTGAGGCATCAATGGTTGCGTTAATTCCTGCATTGGCTTTTGCTTCAGCCAGATTCTTTTGAGCATTGATTTCATTGAATTCAATTTCTGATCTTTCAAAACTATTTTCCAATGCCAATTGTATAAGTTCTTCACCATTGACCAATGCATCGAATACAGTCAGATCGTTGTCATCAAAGATGATATCATCATCGAATGAAGTATTTAAATATAATTCCAATTGCTTTACTGAAGATTCGAAATTAGCAGAGACCCATTCGAGATTGGCTTCGCTTCTTGTAAGTTCGTATTCTAATTGTAGTCTGTCGTTTTCTGATATCTTGCCTACGGCCAATTTTTCTTCTGCTATTTTATACAACTTTTGATTGTTATCATAGGTCAATTGACTAAGCTCTAATTCAGTCTGAGCGATCAATGCATCGAAAAACAAGTTGGCAGTATTCAAGAACATTTGCTCAAGATCGAAATTGTACTTCTGTACAGACCTTTTCAAATCGACCTTCCACAAAGATTTATTCCATTTTAATGGATTGTATCTTCTGAGTGGTTGGTTGATTCCAATCCTGATCAATGATGCATTCCAATTAGTCTCACCATTGTCGAAATTATTAAACCTCTCAATTGATGAATTAGCATACAAACTTCCGCCTGTCGGAACGATGGGTTGAAGTGCCCAAAGATTTGCAAATGAGTTATCATAACGTATAGGCGTATATGCAATGTTTCCATCCGGTTGAATGGTCGAAGAAAAAGTTTGGCTAAACAAAGGTAGTATCCCGTTCAGACCAACAGAAAACTTGGTTCTTGCGATGTTCAATTTATAAATCATCTCATTTCTTTCCTTATCCAACTGTGCAAGTTTACCAAAGCTTGATTCGGACTCAGCTATTGAAATGAGGTCTTTGAGTGTTACGCTTTTTTGTGCGAACAAACTACGAGTTGCAAGTAGCATTGCCAACCAAAACAAGAACTGCGATATGATAATAATCTTTTTCATCTTAATTACTTTGATTTAAATCAATACTCTCAAATCTTTCGTAATCTTCCATATCGCTCAAAATGATTTTATCTCCTGCTCTTATATTGCCTTTCAATTCAACAAACTCTGCATTTGACAAACCTATCGCCAATTCTCTTCTGACTGCCTGATCTCCTTCAAGTACAAAAACTTTCTGTGTTTTCGATCCTTTGAAAGCATTGCCATTTTTGATTTTTAAAATATCCTCTTTCTCATCAGTGACAACCAATACGTCAACACGCATATTGGGTTTTAGCCCATCTTTCATTTCATCTAAAAATTCAACTTCGAACTTTATGGTATTTTTTTCAACTGCAGGTTCGATAGAACTGATCTTTCCATTATGCTTTTGATTATTAATGTCTACGATCACATCCTGTCCAATAAAAATTTTGTTGAGATGGATATCTGAGCAACTCGACTTTACAACATAATCATTGAGTTTAGAAAGTCTTACCAGTTGTTCTCCTTCTTCTACTTTTTGTCCGATGGTTTCATTGAGCCAGGTGATGACTCCATCTGTGGGAGCTTGAAGTTTTGTTTGCCTTAATTTCTTTTCTAGCTCAAGCAAGCGTTTATTTTGAATGCCAACTTCAAGTTCAAGATTGAGTCTGTCTTTTTCGATCGATCTTTTTCGAAAAGAAAGTTCGTTTTCCAGTTTTTGCTTTTCCAATTCCAGTATTTCCAATTCCAATTGTGCTTTTTCGACCTCTTCCTTGGTAGTACCTCCGATTTGAAGAAGTGATTTTGCATCACGCAATTCTGCTGACATACTCTTGACTCGCAGACCTAAAATTTGATCATCTAATTCTAGTTCGTTTAAGTTTTTAGAATAATCAAGATTCAGACGAGATACATTATTTTGTCTCAGGCTTAATTCATCTTTGAGCTTTTCATACTCAAGTCTCAAATAACTTTCATCTAATTCAAGAATCACATCACCTGCTTTCACAGATGAACCCTTCTTTTGTTTCAAACTTTTGATGTCTGCCTTAATTGGAGAATTTAGTATTTGTTGGTAGGCAGGGGTAATCGTTCCCGATGCTGTGAAAGTATTTCTGATGTCTCCTCTTTGTACCGTGCCTATAATGTATTCCGATGTCTGAATTTCCTGCTTCAGCGAGGACCGGAAGAATAGAAAGCCTCCGATAATAATAGCCGGGATAAGTAGAAATCCCACGAAGGATTTCCTTCTGGCCTTCCGTTGTTCATGTTCTGGTATGAGTCTGTCCATTAATTGATGTTTTTCTAATTGATAATGGACCAATGGCTGTGCCAAAGCTTAAACAATTGATTTACAATAATTAATATAATTGTACTTTTTTAATATTGTTCGATTCCGAACACTTGTGTTCGAAATCGAACTATCTTTAGGATCGGAAACAGATGTAAAAATCGGAGACCTTCTGCACTAAATCAGAATTTCTTTAAGTTGTATTAATTAACTTTTCATCTATATGTCAATACATTCAATTACGTATATACTGATGGCGCCTTTGGGTTTGCTGCTTATATATTTAGGCTACCAATCATTTATGACACCCAATTATCCTTATTCCATTTATGCTGGAATTCCCTTGGTAGGATTAATGGTTTTGTATTTGTTCAGACCTCAGATCGATTATTGGTGGTTGTCTAAATATCCGGTCAAGTTTGATGAAAAATTAGGAGAATTTCTTCGAGAAAGAAATCCTTTTTATGCCTCATTGACAGGAGAAGAAAAAACTAAATTTGAGAACCGACTTAGTTTATACATGGAAGGCAGAGATTTCAAAGCTGTAGGTCGTGAACAACGAGATATTCCATATGATTTCAAAGCCATGATTTCTGCCATTCCGATAGAATTGACAATGAACAAAGAAGATTTTCTATTGGGAGATATGGATAGAATTTTCGTGTACAAGCATCCTTTCCCTACGCCTGGAAAACCTTATTTACACACCATGGAAACGCATGTAACAGACGGTGTAATCATCTTATCATTGGAACATTTTTCTGCAGCTGAAAAAAACCCTGAAGAACATTACAATGTAGCTTGGCATGCTTACATAGAAGCCTATTTATTAATCTTTAAAGATGATACTTCAAAAATTGATCACTACGCAAGCTGGGATAATATACAAGCAATAGGTGGATTCGATGAAGCCGGGCTCCTGAAATATACCGGTGAAAAGGCCTTGGACCCATTGATTGTTCTCCTTACGCTGTTCAAAACGAGACCAACTTCTTTCAAAGAGAATTTGCCAGCTGCCTATGCTGATATTAAGTCATTCTTTGAACAAAGCGATAAGAAACTGAAGGTTACTGTTTAAATATTTTTAAAGGACTTAGTAGTTCATTTTCATCTACTCTTTAATTGATGCCCATTGAGAAGCCAAACATTAGCTATATATGGGTAACCTTAGGACGCTAACAGGAATGTCAAACAAGGCTCTTCGTTTCATGAGATAAATTTTTGTCAAAATTACTTGTTGCATTATATTTAGAGCATATGCAATTTAGATATGCTCGGCACACCAATGATTTAAAGAGAATTGAGAATTTCTATACAGCAGTTCTTGGGCTCGCAAAATTAGGTGAGTTCGGAGGTCATGATGATTATGATGGGATATTTCTTGGGAATCCAGGATCTGATTGGCATTTGGAATTCACCCAATCAAATACACCAGCTGATCATCATCCTGATCGAGATGATTTGATTGTCTTTTATGTGTATTCGAAAATGGAAATGGAAGCCATCAAATCAAAGGCACTTCAATCAAACTGCACTTTTGAAACTTCTGTCAATGATTATTGGAACAGAAATGGATTTGAGATCAAGGACCCAGATGGTTTTGGTGTGATTGTCACCATGAAAAACATGGGCTTGACTTCTGAAGATACAATCAGCAAAAATATTCTTGCAAAAGGCATTGACAACTGGTCAGATGCATTGCATTTTGTCCATCACCTTCCTTATGG
>JAHDDD010000279.1 GCA_020629535.1 Saprospiraceae bacterium | reverse complement strand
GTATTGAAGTTCGGTCAAATCTTTTGTTGCAAGGTTGATGTCATTTCTTAAATTTCTGGTACCGCCGTCATACAACAAATATGAGGCTCCAAGATTTGCATTGGCAGAAAGACTCGGAACCAAGGTCGCATTGATATCTGGAAAATTGGGAATATTAAATGCAATGCGTTGATTGTTGACTGAATAATTTACACCTCCACCCAAACTGACAGTAGGTAAATATCCTCTGTTGTATTTTGATGTCAATATTTCTGCACTTCGCACATTCTGATTCGCTACCTGAAGATCACCATTGTTCATGAGCATACTGTCAATGGCTGCAGACAAAGACAAGTCAGACTGAGCACTAACGGTATTGACGTATATGCCAATACAAGTGAATAATATTATAGATATTTTATGTAAGGTCATTGTAGTTCTTTATAAGCGTTTTCAAGTTCGTGTCTTTGAGGTTTTCTTCCATGATAAAACCAATACCAAAGGAATTTGACATCATTGGCCAAATACAACAGAAGTGGAAGCAGGTACAGCGTAAGTACTGTCGCAATTCCTATTCCATATGCAATTGAGATGGCCATAGGAATGAGAAATTGTGCTTGAAAACTGGTTTCAAAAATCAACGGTGCCAATCCTGCGATCGTGGTCAATGAGGTAAGAAATATTGCTCTGAATCTCGAAAGTCCTGCAGTATAAATGGCCTTTCTAAAATCATATCCTCTTTGAATAAAGCTATTGAACTTACTGATCAGTACCAAGCCATCATTCACAATAATACCAATCAATGCAATGATCCCAAGGAAAGATAAAATGTTGATTGGAAAGTTATGAATGGTGTGACCCCATCCTACTCCAATCAGACTAAATGGCACCATGATCAACAGCAAGATCGGTTGGATATAAGACCGGAATGTAAATGCAATCACTGCATATATAAACATCAGAATCACAGGAAATACCTTCCTTGAAGAATCCTGTACTTTTGAAGCTTCTCTGTTTTGACCTTCATACAATGGTTTCACAGAAGGAAATTGCGCCATGAGTCCTGGCATAAAATCAGACTTGATATCTCCCAAAATTTCTGAGGCACTGTCTTTGGTGTCTACCAAATTCGCTTCTACCTTAATCTCTCGTATTCCATTAAAGTGATTAATTGAAACATCACCTGGCTTGATACTGTAGCTTGCAATTTCACTCAAAGGTACCCTCACTCCCAAAGGTGAAATTACTTCAATATCTTCGAGATCCTTGAGACTGTTTCTTCCTGATTTTTCAAAACGAACATATACTCTTATTTCATCACGACCTCTTTGAAATCTTTGTGCTTGTCTTCCGAAAAATCCACCTCGCACTTGAGCAATCAAATTTTCTAAAGTGAATCCGAGCGCATACGCATTGGGTTTTAATGATAGATTGACCTCCTTAATTCCCAAAGGATCATTGTCGCTGATATCCTTCAACTGGGGAATTGTCGCCAGTTTTTCTTTCAAAACTTCTTTGGCTTTCTTTAGTTCATCGATGTTATTGCTCGTAAGAGAAACAGAAATCGGACTACCTCCAAAATTGGTATTGGAACCAAAATTGAGTTGCTCGACACCAGGCACAAATCCAACTCTTTCTCTGATTTCATTTGCGACATCTCCAGCTGCAAGACTTCGTTCTTCTCCCGGCAAAAGATTTAATGTCAAGGTAGCATTGCTTGATCCGGGACCAATCTTTTTCAAACAATTTAGAATGACTTCTTTGTCATTGTTTTGTTGTTCTTTCAAACTTTCATTTGCTTCCCAAACTTTTTCCTCAATAGAATTGATAATATCATACGTGATGTTTTCACTTGTTCCTTGTGGCATTTTCAGATTAATGCTAACAACATCACTTGCAATGGAAGGGAAGAAAGTAAACTTTATAATTCCACCTCGCATGGCACCTAAAGTAATCATCAACACAGCAATGGGAATGGCAAATCCTAGTATCCTATTGTTCAATATAAAATTGAAAGACGGTGCATAAATTTTATCTCGTACAAATTTTAAGAATGTTTCTCCTGCACGATTAATGAAGTTTGGCTTGTCTCCTTTTTTCAATGCTCTTGAATGAGCCAAGTGAGCTGGAAGAATCAGTAATGCTTCTATCAATGAAATCGCCAAAGTCAAAATCACCACCGTTGACACTTCAGAAAAGAAAGAGCCTACACGTCCATCTAAAAAGAAGAAAGTTGAAAAAGCAATGATGGTAGTAAGTATAGCAGAAAGAATGGCAGGCAACACATCCATGGTACCGTCAATCGCTGCTTGTATGGGTGACTTTCCCTTTTCATATTCGTTGTAAATATTCTCAGCTATGACAATCCCGTCATCAACCAAAATTCCAATTACAATAATCATGGCAAAAAGTGAAAGTACATTGATCGTCACACCCGCGTAAGATGCAAACATAAACATTCCCAAAAAGGAAATCGGCAAACCAAAGGCCACCCAAAATGCTAAGGTTGGTCTTAAGAACAATGACAAAAGTAACAGCACCAACAAAATTCCGATTCCACCATTCTCCATCAAAAGTTCTGTGCGTTGCTCCAAAGTAATCGAAGCATCTCTCGTGACGTCCAACTTGATGTTTGCACTTCGCGCATTGTAGTCATTTATGTAATCAAGCACCACATCTGCATTGGCCATCAAATCTTCGTTATTCGTAGCACTGACATTAAATAAGATGGCAGCGTTGCCATTGTAGTACAGACGATCCGGGTTCTCTTCCCATTGATCGCTAATTTTTGCGATGTCACGCAAGTAAATTATGTTTCCAGCTGCATCTGACTTTACAGGAATGGATTCAAGATTGCGCGCTTCGAAGAATTTATTATTGGCTCGAATTAAATATTCTTCTTCTTCCGTTTTGATGGATCCACCCGTTGAAAGAATGTTGGTACGAGCGACGGCGTTGGCTACATCATCAAAACTCAATCCGAAAGCAGTCAATGCTTCATTCTTGACAGCGATTTCGATTTCTTCATTCGGAAATCCTTGAAGTTCGACTTGCGAAATTCCATCAAGGGAACGCATATCATCTTCTATCTGTCTTGCCACACTTTTCAATTCAAACAGGTCTATATCTTTTCCACTGATCGTAAAGCTGATGGCTTGCTGAATGTTCTCGACCTTGGCCACAACCGGTGGTTCCATTCCACTTGGATAATTGGGAACCCGATCAACAGCATTTTTTACATCTGCCAAGATTGGATCGATGTCAAAGCCTTTAACGGTTTGGATGGTGATGACGGCATTGTTTTCAGAAGAGACGGAAGTGACCCTGTCGATTCCAACCAGACCTCTCAGGTTGTCTTCGATCTTCAACACAATTCCTTCTTCAATTTCGTTCGGAGCCGCACCCAAATAGGAAACCTGAATGGTAATCACCTCCGTTGGTGTCAATGGGAAGAATGAAGACTTCATACTTTTCAATCCCAAATAACCAAACAAGAAGAAAGCCATGATCACAACATTGGTTGCAACAGGATACTTAATAAAAAATCCAATAAACTTCCTCATAGTTATTCTACAACTTTCACTTTCATTCCATCAAATGCACCGGGAACTTTCTTTTTGAGAATCATTGATCCTGATGTAAGTCCTTTCACATACACGTACCGGTCTGAACTATGGCTGATTTCAACTTTTTTCTTTTCTAAGGTTTCGTTTACGACTACAAAAACAGAAGAATCTGATTGAATCAAACTTCTTTCTAGTTCTGCTACCCCATCTATTTTTCTTGTCTCAATTTCTGCGATTAAAAACATACCTTCCTTCAAGCCCTTTCCTGAAACTTGGGCTGTCACGACTGCTGATTGAGATTCACTGTCAATGATTCGATTGATTCTACTTACTTTTCCGGTCCATTGATTTTGTCGTTGGTTGTCATAGAAAATGATTCGCTTGCCTACACTGAGTAATTCCAATTCTTCAGGACTCACTTTCAAATCTACTTCAAAAAGATAAGGACTGATGAAAGTTCCCAGTCGTTGACCGACATTGATCATGGTACCTTTATCGATCATATTTTCTAGTAATATTCCATCGAAAGGCGCCCAGATGGTATAATATTCAGATGAGACTTCCTTTGCCTTGATCCCATAATATTGAGTTAGAATATTCTTAGAATTTATGAATGCCTTTTCGCGAGCTGTATCAAAAGAAGGTATCGGCTTCGTATTTTGATTTACATCAAATGATTCTGTGTAACGGGACCATTTTTCAAATGATTCAGGATGGTCAAATTTTAGATCAGCTAGGATGCTGGTCAATGATTGTAATAATTGGGCACGCAATGATCTCAAATCTGCAAGCAACAATCGATTGTCAATACTTACCAATCTGTCCCCCTTATTATAATATGTACCGCTTTTAAAACTCCGGTCACTTTCCATGAAGATTCCCTGAACCTGACTTACGATTTCAATTCGCTCCTTGGCCTCTAGGGTACCATTGGTTTGAATGCGTACACTTTTGTCACCGACTTCAACCGGAGTGGTGATCACATTGGTAATCCTCTCTTTGATTTCTGGGGATTTAGATTCATCCTCCTTACCCAGGTTTTGGTACATTCTAAAAGCACCAAATAAGATCAAAAGAGCTATTATACTTGTAATAATTTGCTCTCTGGTAAAGCTTTTAGCCATAAAATCGATTGAGTTTGATGTTCGAAAATTGAAGGAAGCAAAAATAGATAAACAACACAGCTTAACAATGGTTTTAAATTCTTATTGAGAATTAAGACTTGGTTTTGTGAAACCATTCCGAACAGAAAAATTAGACCTTAAGTAGAAATAATCTTTATATTTAGAATATAAAATTTTGATTAAGCCATGGCTACACTTTCGACCCCAGTAAGGATTGCACCTGAAACATCAGAAAAAGATATTATTTCTGTATTTGAGCAGCAAAAGCTCCATCAATATTCGATTGCCAATAGCAGTTATTCCGAAAGAAGGAAAAAATTAAAATCTCTGTTCAATGCTGTGATGAAGTATCGGCCTCAAATCAAAGAGGCGATGTTCAATGATTTCCGAAAACATCCCACGGAAGTGGACCTTACCGAAGTATATCCGGTTACGAATGAAATCAAATTTGTTCTTCGAAATCTCAGAAAATGGATGAGCACGAAAAAAGTGCCAACGCCAATTTCATTGATGGGTTCGAGTTCGTACGTCAAGCATGAAGCGAAAGGTGTTGTTCTTATTATTTCACCATGGAATTTTCCGGTCAATCTTACTTTCGGACCATTGATTAGTGCCATTGCTGCAGGTAATTGTTGCATCATCAAGCCATCAGAAAATACGCCGCACACTTCGGGCATCATGAAGAAAATAATCGGAGAATTATTCGATCCAAGAGAAGTGACATTGCTTGAAGGTGGAGTCGAGACGTCCACCCATTTATTAAAATTACCATTCAATCATATACACTTCACCGGTGCTCCAAGCATTGGCAAAATAGTGATGACGGCTGCTGCCAAAAATCTAACTTCAGTGACGTTAGAATTGGGCGG
>JAHDDD010000278.1 GCA_020629535.1 Saprospiraceae bacterium | reverse complement strand
TCATTACCGATGAGATCTTCTTATGAAATCCTTTGGCGTATTTGTTTCTCATTCGAATAAAATAGACTCTGTTGTTTTCCAAGAACATGTCACTGGGTGCTTTGTCCAGACTATCCCAATAATATTCGATGTTTCTTATGTGGCCAATGTAATCGAATAAAGTATTGGCATCTTCACTATTGTAAAAGATTAATTCTTCAATAAGCGCATTAGGAGCGTGTCCATTTTTTATTCTTGGGACACCTTTAATGGTGCAATAATTTACTGCATGTACGGATTCGAAGAAAGTATCAAGATTTGAAATCATAAAACATTTTCTTCTGAAACACAATTGTGGTTTCGATAGAATGGCTTTTACAACTTGAGAAGACTCTTTCGTTATCCTACCCATTTTTTCGTGCGAGTACTTGTATTCGGTCTCCTTTAATTTTTTCAGTTTCTCAGGTAGCTTTGAAAATGTTTTTTGGTTTTCATCTTTTATGGAAAGAAATGTAAAATCGAAAGTATCAATGCGATGAGAATATGGATTTATAATGATTTGGCCTTGCTGTTGATCTTTAGAACAACATGCCAAGAATACAATTAAGAAAGGAATGGCATATTTCATCATTAGAGTTTTGTGAGACAACAAATTTGATTCAACCCTGATATATGATGAACTTTAGTACATAGATTGGTGGGTTTGTTTTAATGTATTTATAAATAAAACAAAAGGTGGAAGAGAATGAGTTCCCATTTCAGTGTTCGGTTTTTAGTTCTCGTTTCTCGTTTCTCGTTTCTCGCTTCTCGCTTCTCGGTTCTCGGTTCTCGTTTCTCGTTTCTCGCTTCTCGATTCTCGGTTCTCGTTTCTCGTTTCTCGTTTCTCGTTTCTCGCTTCTCGATTCTCGGTTCTCGGTTCTCGGTTCTCAGTTCTCGTTTCTCGCTTCTCTTTTCTCGCTTCTCTTTTCTCGCTTCTCAACTCAAGAATGAGAAATCCACTTGGGTTTTAGCTTCAGGATTTTTTTGTGGACGACACAACTCTCATGATGTGCACCTTTCAAATATCCCGTACTCATCAAAAACTCATTTGTAATTTCACCACCAGTAAATTTGAAATATTTTTTGAATAATTTGACCCATTCTTCCCTTGTCAACGGATGATTGTGGTCGAGCCAGTTTTTGAATGAACCAAATTCTTTTTGCATTGTGAGAATGACATTGGCATTGTGAATGGCAGCATTGACTTTAAGTTTGTTTCTGATGATTCCTGCATCATTGAGTAATCTGTCAATATCTTTCTGCTTATAGTTAGCGATTTTTTTAATGTTGAATTTAGAATAAGCTTTGTAAAAATTATCTTTCTTATTGAGAATCGTGTTCCATGAAAGACCAGCTTGATTTATTTCTAAAATGAGTCGACCAAATAAGTCATTGTCATCTTCTATTGGGAATCCGTATTCATTATCGTGATAAAAAACATTCGGATTATCAGGAGCCATGTCTTTAACGTGATAGCAGTATGAGTTTTTGAATTCCATCTTATCATTATAGTTTTTCAGGGTAAAGATAGAATTTATCTTTCCTTCATCAATCTTGCCAATCTACCTCTTTGGATTAAAAGTAAAAGACATAGGACAACAAAAATCAATGGATACAAAACACAGAAGAGCCAGAAGTTAATTTCATAATAAGAACTTGAAAATAAATTTGCCAAATTGATGATAAAATCGGTGCAATATATATAGATTTTAATTACAAACGTATCCATCAATTTTTAGATTTTAGTCCTGAAATTTTGATCTGAAATCTTAGAATTTTGATGAACATCATTATCGCCAGTATCGGTAAAATCAATACAAACAAGATGACATTTGCAAGTTTGTAATTTCCTGTTCCGTGCAACATTGATATTATGCCGAAATATACCGGATCGGTGTATTTGAAATGATTGGATAAAAAATTCACATGGTTTTCTTTACAATATTTCGTTTGATTGTGACACATCCAACTGCAGTAATTGGGCATTGGAGCTGATGTATTGGCTGCCTTAATACCATACATGATTGCAGGATTTGAAGTTTCTTTTGGAACGAATGCATTGACCGAGATTACGAAAAGACAGACGAGAAAAATTAAACCGAAGGTGACTTTTAGAACCATGTCTATTTCAAAATTGCAAAATTGATCAATACATCTTCTCCCAACATTGAATTTTAAGATGTAAGACTAATAAACCATAAAAGAAATAGAAGAAATAATGGGAGCACACCCGTAGCCAAAGCGAAAATTAATCCGATGGTGGATATCTTTCTCTCCTTCTTAAAATTCTCTTGATCCTCCTTGGTTTTCAATAATAATCGTATACAAAGGAAATCAGCAATGAGTGCTAGAATCATTGCAAGTATCCATAATATAGGAGCGGCCAGACCCACGAATAATAAAATGAAGGAGATAATTCCTATGACCAGACCACTTACGGCTCTCTTTCGTTTTTTTGATTTTTGAATCTCGTCTGATTGCTCATTTATTTTTTTTAATTTCTTTATGAGCCGGTTGACGAAAAAAGACTTTAATCCTTTCTTCTTAATTTTATTTTTAGAATATTCTTGAGATGTCCCAATGGTTTCTGTTACTGCTTCAGAAGGAAGAGCCATCAGATTACAAGTGCTAAGGATTGCGATAAATATGACTGTAATTGAAATTTTCATAAGCTTGTCTATTTTAATTCTGTACAAATATTTTAGGTAGTTAATAACCTTGATGCGATCATTGCGCTAACAATGACTTTTAGTAAATTTTTATTTCATCAATAAATAGCCAGGGTCTGTTTCCTGCACCTGGCGATCCTTCAGGTATTTCATCCAATCCATCGAATCTAATAATCAGAAATTTTGTGTTAATACTGTCCATTTCTAAAGTTATAGGAACTTTCTTCGTGCCCTCAGGAATGGAGTCGAAGACAGGTAATGTCGCTAAGTCGTTTGGTCCAAGCTCATAACTTACTTGAATACTAACTGGCGCATGTATCCAATACGGAGGCGAATGAAAAAAGGCGGTTTCGATTCTACTTATTGTGGTCTCTTCTTGAAATGAGATTTTCAAAGATCCATCTTTATCGTCGAACGCAACCCATTCTGAATCTCCAAATCGATCTGGATTTGCTTCAATACCATTGAATAGAACACCAGCACCAAGTTTACTGTATTTTGGATTTGGGTCTGTACCAAATGCGACTTTGGTGCCAGTACCTTTGTGGTGGACAAAGTGCTTGGTATACTCTTTTGATACCATTTTATCATCTTTAAAAGCAGCATACTTTAATTCCTTGATTGAATCAATAAAAAATACTCCGGTGTTGATCTGAGGCGATGAATTTTGGTCTGTCCAATATTTAATTTTAACATCTGTTTGTGCTGTCGAAAACGAAACTTGATTGCCTTCTGGAGTTGAAATTATCTCGGCATATACTTCCGATAGGTGATTAGCAAAATTCACGTCACGTCGTTCCAGTCTTTCGAAATGTGTTTCCAGTCTTTTTGTAAATGATTGATAGTCTCTTTTTTCTTTGGCAGACCAATTTACTTCAGCCATGGCACATGCACGTGGGTACGCCATGTATTCAAGATGGTCTTCAGTTGGAATATATTCTGTCCAAACATTACCCTGGGTGCCAAGAATATAATTGTGTTTATCCTTAGGCAATTCTTTTGGAATGGGTTCATAGTTGTACACATCTTTTAAAGGTAGATAGCCTCCTATCGCAAGAGGTTCTTCAGGGTCTTCTGATTGATAATAATCAAAGTAACAGTTACTGGTCGGTGTCATGATAACATCATGATTTTCTGAGGCTGCTTCGATTCCGCCCTTTTCTCCACGCCAGGACATCACGGTCGCATTGGGAGCAAGACCACCTTCTAGAATTTCATCCCAACCGATGATTTTCTTTCCCTTGCTATTGATGTATTTTTCCATTCGACGAATGAAGTAGGATTGAAGACCGTGTTCGTCACCTAGATTTAATTCGGTGATTAGGTTTTGACAAAATTCAGAATTTTTCCATGCGGTTTTTGGACACTCGTCTCCACCAACATGAATGTATGGACCCGGAAACAAATCAACTACTTCATCAATAACATTTTCTAAAAATGTAAATGTGGTTTCTGTAGGACAAAATACATTTTCGGAAATTCCCCATTTGGTCATGACCTTGTATTCGGCAGTATCACATGACAATTCTGGGTAGGCTGCGAGTGCTGCTTGAGCGTGTCCCGGCATTTCAATTTCGGGCACAATTGTAATGTAACGGTCGCTTGCATACTTTACAACTTGCTTTATATCATCATGCGAATAATATCCACCATACGGTTTGTTATCAAATGTATGTGGTTGATCACTATAATGCCCAATCAATGTCTCATCTCTGTAGGCAGCTATTTCTGCTAATTTTGGATACTTCTTGATCTCAATCCTCCATCCTTGATCTTCAGTAAGATGCCAATGAAACGAATTGAATTTATGGTAGGCCAGAAGATCGATGTATTTCTTGATAAATTCGGTATCGAAAAAATGCCTGCACACATCAAGATGCATACCTCTATAGCTAAATCGTGGACGATCAAAAATCTCGGCTAACGGTATGGCTATATAGCGTTCTTCAGAGGTTTCAAAAATTTGCATCAAGCTTTGAAATCCATGATAAAGTGCTTCTTCTGATCCACCTTTGATTTGAATTTCTTGGTCTGTTATGCTGATCCAATGTTCATTTTGAGATTTGTTTTGATCAAGGTGAAAAATCAAGCCAACGGCTGTATTCGAATTGCTGCTATTTATACCAACTTGATTGAACCAAGCGGTTAGCTGATGGACACTTAGAGAATTGGGCGTCCCTGTTTCAAGTTTTAATTTTCGTTTGTCCAATTGAAGAACTGCACTTTCTGAATTTTTCTTGGCTTCAGTATATTCGATTTGCAATGGTTCAGGAATTATATGAATTGGAACTTCCTCATAATGTATTTCAGAATTACAAGAAATCAAGACAGCAAAGAATAAGCTGAAGAGAAATATTTTACAAGCACATTTCATTGATGAAACAAGATAAGTATATTGAAGCATTGTTGGATTTAAAATTACGTTAATGGTTGGTCTGAAGAGGGAAGTCATTGATGGTAATGTGGTAGCTTTCTTGAATTCGATTTAGGATGACCTAAAAGAGTTGATAACCTTGAGATCAATCTATGACGGAAGAAATCACCAAAGCAGAGGCCAAAATATGGGGCAAGACCATCGTCGGATTCGGATCGTATCATTATAAATATGCAAGCGGTCGCGAAGGAGATTGGATGTTGACAGGATTTTCTCCAAGAAAACAAAGTTTGACAGTTTACTGTATGTCGGGCTTTGAACCCTTTGAAAAGATAATGAGCAATTATTCAAGAAAGAATTTCCGCATTAAAGAATTGGCCGTTAAGTAATAATTTTAGGGTTGAGCATTGAAGCAGGCAACTGTCTGAGGAGCGTATGCGACGAGTTTTGCCTGTGAGCAAAGGGAAAATTATTATAGGTCAA
>JAHDDD010000277.1 GCA_020629535.1 Saprospiraceae bacterium | reverse complement strand
GGCCGATGATTTACAATCAATGTCAGAACAAGAACTCATCGATCTCATTAAATTAAGAATAGAAGGACTGGACCTTTTGCAAAAGTTGGTCCCAGCTGCACAGATGGACTTTCACAATTGCGGAGGAATCGAAGTCTTCAACAATTCAGATGGAGAGCAATATTACGACAGCATACAACACTTCAATCAATTGGTCGAAACAGCAAGTGGCTTAAGTGAAACTTTTTCAATAAAATCTGGAAGAAAATTTGGATTCAATTTTGATGAAAAAGTCATATTCAATCAATACGAATCTCAATTGAACCCGATGAAGATGATGAACCGTCTTCACAATAAAATAATGGCTGCCGGTATCAAGATTCTTTTTGGAGTCGAAGTCAATGCTTGGACCGAACAATCATCTACTGTTGATCTTCAATTCAATGATTCTTCTACCATCTCCACCAAAAGGTTGATACATTGCACGAACGCTTTTGCAAAAGCATTACTTCCCGATCTCGAATTATACCCTGGAAGAAATCAGGTTTTGATTACAAAACCCATTGAAGGCTTAGAGTGGACTGGAACATTCCATATGGACAAAGGTTATGTGTATTTTCGAAATGTAGGTAAAAGAGTGTTGATAGGTGGAGCCAGAAACATTGATCTTGAAAATGAAAGCACAACAGAATTTGGACAGAATCAAATGATAATAGATCATCTAAAGCAAATCGTTTCAAATTTTGTATTGCCCGAAAGGGAAGTAGAGTACGAACATGAATGGTCAGGAATTTTGGCATTTGGTTCGACCAAAGCACCCATTGTTAAAAAATGCTCAGATAGAACGTATGCAGCCGTTAGGTTAGGAGGCATGGGGGTAGCCATCGGTTCTCGTATTGGGCAGCAAATGGCAGAAATAATTGCAACCGATGCTTTTGATTTTTAATTCCAATATAAAGTCTGATCTTCGCGTTTAATAGAGTTGAAGAAGAAAATTCTACATATCGCTATTTTGTTTGTTGGTTTGGTCTTCCTTCCCATTGTGTTCTATGCTCAGGAAGTAGGTGAGGCATCCACTGATTCTAGTAAAGTCCAAATTAAAAACTCAGACTTTTTCGAGTTTAGAGGAGATCTTGATCCTCCCGAACAACATTTTAAGGGCAATGTTAAAATGGTGCATGATAGCATTTTCATGTTTAGCGATTCGGCATTTGTGGCAGAATCCTTGGTGACCGCCGTCGGGGAGGTAGTGATCCTTCAGGAAGATACGATCAGACTTTTTGCTGACTCATTGCTCTATGATAGTGAAAATTATCGGGCAAAGTTATTTGACGAAGTCGTTCTAGAAAATGGCAGTCAGCAACTATTCACCGATCGCCTCGATTACAATCTCAATACCAAAGTTGCCGTATACCCTGATACAGCCATCCTAAGAAATAAGAGGACAAAGTTAAGTTCGCTTTGGGGCAAATATGATGTCAATACCAACAAAGCCACTTTCGTGGGATCAGTAGTCGTGATCGACAAAGAATTTACTCTTTATACTGATTCATTGATTTATGATACCAACCTCGATAAAGCCATCTTCGTAGCACCGACGCGGATCATTCAAAAGGACCGGACAATACTCTGTGACCGAGGATTCTACGACATCCCCAATGAAAATGCTCTCTTTGAAGGAAATGCAAGCTTTGTTGAGAATGACAAAAATGCAATGGCTGACCGTATACGTTATGACGGTAAATCTAACACGGTTTATCTGGAAGGGAATGCAGTTTATAAAGATGGCGAAAAGCTCGCCAAAGCCATCAACATGACCTACGAAGAAGATAAAAAGAACATCATTTTGCAAGGCAATGCTTTTTTCGACGATGGTGGATCAGTGGCGACGGGTGAAACCATCCGTTACAATGAAAATACAGAACAAGTGAGTATTGACGGAAAAGCAGAATTAGACTCCGACGAAAGCAGCATTGACGCTGATAATCTGAGTTTTGATGACAAAACAGGCATTGGAAAATTCAAAGGCAATGTCGTATATGAAAACAAAAAAGACAGCCTTTCTATATTTTCTGATTTTCTAGAAATCGACGATAAAAACAAATCTTACAAGTCGTATGGTGAGACTACTAGACCGTATATGTTGAGATTTCTAGGCAAGGATAGCTTATTTTTGAGTGCAGATACTCTTCATGTCCAAGAAAGGGTAGACAGTCTTGATACCATTGAAGTATTCAAAGCGTTTAAAGATGTGAGAATTCTTAGCGATGAATTTCAGGCCTTGGCAGATTCGCTTTATTATGATTCCAAAGATTCGTTATTTGTACTCTTCAGAAATCCAATCATGTGGTCAGATAGTTCTCAATTTGTAGCAGATACCATCAAAATAAGATTGGGTGATGATGGTGTCGAAAAAGTCTATTTGAATCAAAAAGGCATGATCACTGAATTAATACAAGACAAATATTACAATCAGTTGAGTGCAAAATACATCGTAGCTGAAATCGATAGCAACGACATCTCCTTCATGGAGATGAAGCAAAATGCTGAGTCTAATTACTTCATTCTAGACGATAAGGATGCTTTTGTTGGATTGAATCATACCTTGTGTTCTAGTATGGACTTTTACTTTGAAGGAGGAGAGTTAACTGATATCAAATTCTTCCAGCAACCCACTTCCAAGCTTACTCCCATCCAACAATTGACCGCCGCACAGTTGTATCTTGATGGATTTAAGTGGGAAGAAGAACTCAAACCAAAATCACTCAATGATTTATTAGCAGTTAAGGAAAAAGAAGCCTTAATTTTGCCTGTTGAAAATAATGAAGAATCAGAAGCTTCAAAAGTAATTGAAGAAAAAGATGGAAAATCAAAAGTTGAACCCAAGAACAAAAAAGCTGGTAAAAGAAAAAATTAGGAATGCGAGCGTTATAACAGCTCTTTACCTGGGTTTTCTTTGTCATTGCTTTTCTCAACAAAGCCCACAAGAACTATTCAACCAAGCAAATCAAGCTTACAACGATGGTAAATTTGATGATGCCATTGGTATGTATGAGAACTTACATACCTCCAATGATTATTCTTCTGAACTGTACCTCAATCTTGGAAATGCCTATTTCCAGAAAAAGAAATACGCTCAGTCAATCTTAAATTATGAAAGAGGATTGAAAATTTCACCAAACAACAATTCTCTACTCTCAAATCTTGAACTTGCAAGTAATCAATTAGAATCAGAAATCATTGAAGTGCCTCCTTTTGTTTTGATTCGTTGGTGGAGATCTTTTTGCAATATTTTTACGACCAACCTCTGGGCTATCATACAGATATTGTTGCTCATTGGTATTGCATTTTTGGTTTCCTCTATTTTTCTCGGACGTATAAAACCAAACCGTCAACAATCAATCAAAGGACTTTATGTTTTGATACCACTTTTTATTCTTAGTTCTCTGGCATTGATGAGTCGATACAAAATTTCTGTGACTCAAAACACGGCCATCGTCATGCAGGCTGTTAAATTAATGGAAGGACCTGATGACAGAAGTGGTGCCTTAAATGAACTCTACCCAGGAAACAAAGTTACCATCTTAGATGACATCGAAAAGTGGTACAAAGTCCGACTCGCCAATCAAATGATAGGTTGGATTCCTGATGACAGCGTAGAAAAGATTTAAATAGACTCACACTATGTCATTAATCATAGGCATACATTCTTGAGAATGATGGGTAATACGAATTTGTTTGTAAACTAGGGTATCAGGTAAATCTATGAATTCTGATTAAAGTCCAATTTTCAAACCCAGTTGTAAGCCGTAGCTAGTGATGTTATCTTCATTCGGACCGAACTGGAAGTTACCAATGGTCTCATTGAGCTGAGCCTTTCCATAGATTCCAAACCTGTCATTCATCATCCATTGAAGTCCAAGACCTGCGTTGAAATTCAGGTAGCTAGTTTCATCAAGACTTCCACCTTCGAACAAACCATCTACAAAGTTCTTCTTGTACAATTGAGATCTGTCTGGCAAAGTCTCTTCTGACTCTTGTGGGAGTGGAATTGCTACAGGATACTCGATTTCTTCTGAGGAAATGTCATAATTACTCCAGGCAATAGTATTTGCTTGAACTCCGAGATCAAGGAAAGCAGATACACCTTTGAAAAGGTCTTGATGAACCCTCATAGTCAATGGTACGCTAACCATATCATATTCGATTTGTCTAAGAGACAATGTAAAGGTTGGTTCTGCTAACACGATTTCTTCAATCAGTCTTGGTGTTTGAGCGATTTTTTGATAACCCAATCCAGACAATATTTCCACTCTACCTCTTCTCCATGAAACCAAACCACCGAAGCTTTGATTCGAAAGAGAAGATTCAGTACCAGATATGTTGTATATCGGATCTTCAGGTGAAATAATTGACAAAGCGTTTACACCTGACACTGCATGTGCAAACCACGGTGATGTAGATTTCTTATCTGAGTCTTTTACTGTTACTGCTATCGGTTCACTCAACTCAGCATTCAGGATGACCTGCTCTCTTGTGGTTTCAAGGGTTGGGTCAATGGACGCTATTATTTGAATCTCTTCAAAATGAATAGCAGATTCATGGGTTTTATCTTCAATGCCAACGACTGTAGCTAGATCTTTTTGAGCGCCTACTGCCACAGGTGTGGTTGAATTATTTTGTAACTCTTTGCTTGTATCTGAAGCATCATTGTTGTCAATGACGGTGTTCTGGTTGCTGTTTTGACTGGCAGCAGAACTAGTTGTGAATGCAGCAGTGCTAGAATTCACAGCTGAAGAAACTGTGTTGTTTTGGCTTGTGCTTGAAGTCGATGCAACAGTTTCGTTATTTGCTTTGATTGTGTTGCCCTTTGTTGTCGAATCATTGATTTGTGATTCAGCCACTGCATCTGCCACTTTTATCTCTTCAATCGCTTTTGTATCAGCTTTGTCTTCTGTGATCTGATTGTCATTCGATGCAATCAAAATTTCTTCTTGATTTGCAGACTTAAATAAATCATCTGAAAAGTTCGCGAATGTTAAAAGCAATAAGATGGCGAGCAATCCTTCAAACCATTTATAAGCATACAATCTGGTTCTTATATACGCAGCATCGACCAATCTTTGGCGGAGAATTTCCCAATGACTTTCATCATAGTCAACAGTGTAGTTGTCCAATTGAGATTTTACATTTTGATCTAGTGATTCATCATTTGAAAATCTCATCTTTTCTGAGAATGCAGACCAATCCGATGCTGGAACTTCAACATTGTCAGCACTGAGTTTTTCGTTGATGGCCTGATCAAATGCTTCATCAGATTCAATGTCTGTATTTAATGCGGCATTGAGTTTTCCTGAGAACGCAGCCCAATCAGGTGCTGGTATCTCTATATCTGCTTCAGCGATTTTATCATTGACGATGGCGTCAAAGTCATCATCTGGAATATCAGTTTCTGCTAATGCACCATTTAATGTATCTGAGAATGCGGCCCAATTTGGTGAAGGGATTTCAATTTGGGCGTCGGTTAATTTCTCATTGATAATAGTATCGAAGTCATCATCTGGAATATCAGTTTCTGTCAATGCACTAT
>JAHDDD010000276.1 GCA_020629535.1 Saprospiraceae bacterium | reverse complement strand
TTTCCTAGATGAAAAACGAACCCAAAAAATCATCCCGATTTAAAGCGGCCCTCCACGGCTGGCTCCCACACCCAATTTATCCCGATGTATCGGGACCAAATCGGGAAGGCTATGCTTCTGTTAGCTTGACTACAAATTGAGGCTATTTCTTCTACTATTTTTATAAACCCTAAATCAAACTTGTCGAGCTCAACATATATAATTATTTACTTGACAGAGTACTACTAATAAAAACCATAGATCGAAAAATGAGTTTGTAAAGGCTCAGGAGGAGAAAAATACCTCAACTTGTTAGAAAAAATAAATTTTTCATGCTGTCTGGATTTACATTTCTCAAAATGTAAGAACATGAATATGAAACCATAAAAACTTAAAATAATCATGAAAAATTTAATAGTAAAAATCACTGTATTTTGTTTTGTTGCCACATTCATTACCTCATGTACCCAAAATGAAGATAAAATTTGTAACGACTTTTTAAGAGGAGAATGGTATGATGAAGATTGGAGTGGAATGGGCGAATCATCAGGTATATATGATAGCGAAAGAAAATCATTTGTAAATCTTGACGTTCCAGCCAATCCTTGGGGCTTTCACAATGGAGAAGAAACCATCATTGAAATTGAACCTGTTTCAAGTTACAGCTTCGAATGCATGGCAAAAATCAGGTTTTCAAACGGAGACATCGAGTGGACAAACGCGACCATCATAGTGGAAGATGACAATACAATCACAGTTGATACAAATTGTCCAAATTGCGTTGAGGAAGTTCATACATTAAAAAGAAGATAATTACAATTAAATGAGATGGCTGCAATATTTATCATGCCAATTTCAATACAAAATAGTCATAGGGTTAATAGTGAATTTTTAAGATCAAAAAGGCATATTTCACAAGATGCCTTTTTTGTTTTTACTACGCCCAGGCTTTTCTCAAACTAAGATGGACCATTGATAGTTGGGCTAGTTTTTCATTTTTATGAGGTTAAAAACACAGAGAGGTCATACCTTTAGGGCATGAAAATATGCATCGCCCAACTCAATTATCATATAGGCAACTTTGAAGGAAATTTGAACAAAATGCTTGAGGCAGTTGCCAAGGCAAAGACTGATGGAGCTGACATTGTTTGCTTTGGGGAGCTCGCTACGTGTGGCTACCCTGCCAGAGATTTTCTCGATTTCGATGACTTCATTGCTAAGGCAAATGCATCACTTGAAAGGCTTACGCAGGAAGCAAAGGATATTGCCATTGTTGTGGGTTCGCCCACCATCAATCCGGTACCAGAAGGAAAGGATTTGTATAATTCTGTTTACTTCCTTTATGATCAGAAAGTACAATTTGTGCAGCACAAGGCATTGCTACCTACCTATGATATTTTTGATGAATATCGATACTTCGAACCAAGTACTGAATTTGGAGTCCACGAATTCAAAGGAAAGAAAATTGCATTGACGGTCTGTGAAGATATTTGGAACATCGGAAATGAAAATCCATTGTATAAAATATGCCCACTGGATGAAATGCAGAAAGATGGATTTGATTTCATCATAAATGTCTCAGCTTCTCCCTTTAGTTATGCTTCTGCTAAAACCAGACAAGACATTGTCAAAGCAAACGTATACAGATACGGTAAACCTATGTTTTATATCAACCAAGCTGGAGCACAAACGGAGATTATCTTCGATGGTGGAAGCCTTGTTGTTTCACCGAATGGAAAGATCCATCAAGAATTGCCATATTTCGAAGAAAGCATTCAATTCTTTGACCTTGATGACGTCAATCAAGGAACGCAAGAAAACGTGCAAGACAATGATAAAATAAAACTCATCCATGATGGAATCATCTTGGGGATCAAAGACTACTTTGGAAAGCTTGGATTCACAAAAGCAATCCTTGGCTTATCGGGTGGCATTGACAGTGCGGTAACGGCAGTACTTGCGGCAAGAGCTCTCGGACCGGAAAATGTAAAAGTTGTATTGATGCCTTCGCAATTCTCCAGTGATCACAGTGTAAATGATGCGAAAGCATTGGCAGAAAATCTTGGTTGTCCATATGACATCATTGCCATCAAAGATATTTATGATGCATTCTTGGAAAAGCTCTCTCCAATATTTGGTGATCTTCCATTCAATGTGACTGAAGAAAATATACAAGCGAGAGTGAGGGGAACATTGCTCATGGCACAATCAAATAAGTTTGGCAACATCTTACTCAACACATCTAACAAGAGTGAAATGGCTGTGGGCTACGGAACCTTGTATGGCGATCTGGCTGGTGGACTTTCTGTCATTGCAGATGTTTATAAAACAGATGTTTATCGCCTTGCGGAATATATGAATAAAGATGGTGAAGTCATTCCTATCAATACCATCACAAAACCGCCTTCTGCTGAATTGAGGCCAAATCAAAAAGACTCAGACAGTCTCCCTGACTATGAGATTCTTGACACTATATTATATGAATACATCGAAAAAGTGCAAGGGCCTCAGGAAATAATCGCGCTTGGATACGACCCAAAATTGGTTGCGAGGATACTCAGATTGGTCAATATTAATGAATTTAAGAGGTATCAAACGGCACCGGTTATCAGGGTTTCCCCTAAGGCTTTTGGTGTAGGCCGAAGGATGCCAATCGTGGGAAAATACCTTTCTTAGACTCGAAATTGTTAAAACATATTATAAAAAACACTAAAATGACCCTATTTATAGGGTTTTCGGCTCCTTTTTTATATTGATATTTTGGGGAATGTTTCATTTGCCTATATATTTGCAGCATTAATAAACATTGTTTAATCACTAAAAGTATTCTAATGAATAAAGGAGATTTGATCAATACAGTTGCAGATGCAGCTGGTATATCTAAAGCTGATGCCACTACTGCAGTTGATACTGTTTTCAATTCAATCGAAAAAAGCTTAAAGTCAGGTGACAAAGCTGCATTCGTTGGATTCGGAACATTCTCTACTTCTGTTAGACAAGCGAGAGAAGGAAGAAATCCTGCAACAGGTGCTACAATCCAAATTCCTGAAAAAACTGTTGTTAAGTTCAAAGCAGGAAAAGCACTTACTGAGTCTGTAAACTAATTATAGTTTAACAACAAAAATATAAGAGGTCAATCACTTTGTGGTTGGCCTTTTTTTATTGACCTACTAATCTTCTATTTTGATTAATTTCTTTGAGATCATCATTCGATCAGAAATTAAATATATATAATACACCCCTAAAAAATCCGAAATATCAATTTCCATTGAAAGCGCATTTGTCTATTGACCACCAACGATTTTAACTCTTTGATTGTATATGATAATCTCTATTACTAAATTGATATTTGAGGCTATATAATAATGGACGACCATTGGTTGGATTTGGTATAGCTTGGATATCTTCGCTTGCATTCATATCATAGGACTAACTCATTTCCTACTTTGTCAGATCAGACAATGCATGGATGCTCAATTATTTAACACTGAAGTAAAGTGAATTGATCATCAGCAAATTCATCCACCCAATTTTTCTGCTTAGAAAATTCGGGCTTAGCCAATACTAAAATGTACACAATTATCTTTCCCACAGGAAAGAAACCAAACAATATCTAACATTTACTCATCAATTGGATGAGAATCTGTATCTCATGGGAACGGGCCGGAAAAGCGCTTACGATATTTCTCTCTAATTGGAAAAGATTATGCATGATGCAATCATCAAGCTCCGTAAGCAGCTACATGAAAAACATCAAATTTATTTGCCTTTACATTTGAGAGATGCAATACATATATAAAAACTTTCTATTTTCGCGCCATGAATGATATCCCCCAATTAAAGCGAATCGCCAGCCAGGTTCGAAGAGACATCATACGGCAAGTCTCAGCCTGTGCATCCGGTCATCCGGGAGGCTCCTTAGGGTGTGCAGATTTCTTGACTGCCCTTTATTTCAGAATAATGGATCATGATCCCTCATTTAATATGAATCCACAAAATGAGGATGTTTTCTTTCTATCGAATGGACATATTTCGCCTTTGTGGTACAGTGTACTTGCCAGATCTGGATATTTCCCAGTTGAAGAATTAAAAACATTCAGAAACATCGATAGTCGTCTTCAGGGTCATCCGGCCACCCATGAAGGCCTCCCTGGTATTCGGGTCGCATCTGGATCGTTGGGGCAAGGTCTTTCTGTAGGCAGTGGAGTTGCTCTAGCTAAAAAGCTAAACAAAGACGGAAAGACCGTATACGTTTTAATGGGCGATGGCGAATTGCAAGAAGGTCAAATTTGGGAAGCAGCTATGTTTGCCGCTCATCATAAAATTGACAACCTGATTGGCATTGTTGATTGGAATGGACAACAAATCGATGGTCCCAACGACAAAGTGATTAGTCTGGGTGACCTTCATGGTAAATGGGAAAGTTTTGGCTGGCATGTCCATCATATGAATGGTCACAACTTTAAAGATATCATCAATACTTTGGAAATAGCGAAGGCACATACGGGTGACGGCAAGCCTCAAGTCATTCTCATGAAGACAGTCATGGGTAAAGGCGTTGACTATATGGAAGGTACACACAAATGGCATGGTAAAGCTCCTGATGAAGGATTGACCAAAAAGGCACTAAAACAATTGAAAGAAACATTAGGAGACTACTAAAAAAGAATCATGATAAGCGATTATAAAATTACAGGTAAGAAAGCCACGAGAGATGGCTTCGGTCAAGCCATGTCGGAGTTGGGAAAAGAAAACGAAAACGTTGTAGCACTTTGTGCAGACCTGACAGGATCATTAAAATTGAACACATTTGTTGCTGACTATCCAAAGAGATTTTTTCAGGCAGGAATTTCAGAAGCCAACATGATGGGTGTAGCCGCGGGGCTTGCAACAGGTGGAAAAATTCCATTTGCAACTACTTTCGCCAACTTCGCTACCGGACGTGTATACGATCAGATTAGACAGTCGATCGCTTACTCTCATAAAAATGTAAAAATCTGTGCTTCGCATGCTGGGTTGACCCTGGGTGAAGATGGAGCCACCCACCAAATTCTGGAAGACCTAGGAATGATGAAAATGCTGCCGGGCATGACAGTGATCAATCCTTGTGACTTCAATCAAGTGATCGCTGCAACTAAGGCCATTGCCAAACATCATGGTCCGGTCTATTTGCGATTTGGAAGACCGGGTTGGCCAATTTTCATTCCTGAAAACACAGAATTTGAAATCGGCAAAGCCCTTCATATGCATCACGGAAAAGATGTTTCAATCTTTGCGACCGGACATATGGTATACCAAGCATTAGAGGCAGTGAAAATTCTCAAGTCCAAACACAGCATCAATGCTGAACTTATAAATATTCACACCATAAAGCCATTGGACGAACAAGCCATCGTTCAATCTGCTACCAAGACCGGATGTGTAGTTACAGCCGAAGAACACCAGCGCAATGGTGGACTTGGAGATAGTGTTGCCCAGGTTCTTGCAAGATTCATCCCTACCCCTCAAGAATACGTTGCTGTAAATGACTCGTTTGGAGAAAGTGGTAAACCGATGCAATTACTCGACAAATACGGTCTTTCCGTTAATGACGTGGTTGGAGCTGCGGTAAAGGCATTTGAGCGCAAGAAATAAACAGCTTTCAGC
>JAHDDD010000275.1 GCA_020629535.1 Saprospiraceae bacterium | reverse complement strand
TCATGTCTGATTAATTTATTCACACGCCACTTACCATCATTCAATGTCATTACAATCTGATAATCCGAAGTATCCAAAGTTTCAACACTTTGATCTTCGGATTTGAAGATTGTTTTTATCTGCACGTCATAATCAGAAAAGCTCACTACTTGCCGGTCCAAGGAAACAAAATGAAGTTTCAAATTATGACACAAGTCTTCTCTTTCAATAGTATCTTTTCTTGCAATTAACTCATTGAACTGTTCTACTTTTTTATCTGACCAATTCTCTGCCAATCCAAGGTCCTTTTTGTGTTTATATGACAAGTTCAAAATCCCCCAGGCATCGATGTAACTTTCTTCAATTTCTTTGCGGGTATACTTATTCATTTCACCTTCGATATTCAGATCATCTACCAACCAATTCACTTGCGGCTTGTGATTTTCTAATTGTAAAACAACCACATCATATTTATTAAAGTTATCTGCGCCCGTATGAAAATAGTTAAACACATGAGCAAATACACCCACCGTTAATGCTAGAAGTATAACTGTAAAAATGAAATATAGTGGCCTTAAACTCATTTGATCTTTTGTCTCAATCCCTTTGTTTCTATAATAAGATTTTTCTCTCTATCTATTTCTAATTCATTTATGATAAAACTTGTTTTTCCTTCAATCAACTCCTGGATCACGATATTTTCTCCATCTGTCAATTTCACTTTTGTTCCATCAGGTAAATATTGACCTAATATAGAATTTAAAGGACCAACATGAATAATATCATTATCACGGTCAAAGGTGAAGTCGATTTTATCAAGCATTGATTTGAAATTAAGGGTAATTAAGTTACTCTTTATATATCGATCAACGCTTGCTTGAATTTTCCAGGTTGATTTAACATCGGGGTTCTTGATGTAAACAATAGCTTCTCCGTTGATGGTCATAGAATTTATAATTCCAAACAGTTTTCCGCCTGAGGTAATATAAAACGCAACCATGGTACCATCCGCCACTTGATTCCCATGTTGGTCTTTCAACTTGCTGGTTTGAAGCTGCAGATATTGTGTATTGTCTGCATAGGGATGGTGTTTCACCACTTCGATACTAAACTCAACCGGCCAATCCGGAATTTGAAGAACCTTTTGTTCTCTTGATGTTTCTTCTCCCCGATTTATACCAATAAACAATTGTCCTGACTTTTCTTGAGACGGAAACCTTGTATATGAAAGAAGGTTTTTAATTTCACTCTGTTCATTCAATTCTTGTGCTCCTGTAGAATTAAAACTTATTGCATCAGAAGACGTAATAGGATTATCATATTTGTCAGAGGGAATGGTTGATAGCATGGCCTCTTGTTTACCTCCCACAACAATGGATTGGGGGCCAACATATACATCCAATGGGTAGGTAATATCGTCTTCTCCTATATGAATTGAATCAGAATCCAAAACTTTGTTTCCTGCGATGGCAGTGACTGAGAATTCACCTGCTTGCCAAAGCTCACCCCGTGATACTTTGCACAACTCATTAGAAATACAAGTAAAAGACTTTGTAAACATTCCATTGTCTATAAGCAATTGGAATTCAAATTTCTCATCGCCAGATTTTAGTTGATAAGAAAACTCTTCACTTACTTGAATATTCTTTTCAGGTATATGCAATCTGCCAGAATAATTTTTTTCAATAATCTCTTTCTCTTCTGCACAAGAGAAGAAGAAAACACACAGGATAAATAATATGTTATTTGTTTTAATCATTAAAAACTCACAAATCCATTGGGTTGTATATGATAACTAACTTCTGGTGTTCTTGATTCTTTGTAAAGGCTTGCAGAGCCTGGCAGTAATATTTTTTTATTTGAAACCAAACTTCCATTTATGATGATACTCTCTTCTGTTCCTCTGAATAAAACATTGACCTCGGATAATTTCGGATACGCAATTTGAAATTCATTTAAACGCTGAGGCCGTATACTCACATCCAAATAATCAGAATCAACCCAAACCAATTGACCGTTATCGAAGAAACTCAGAAGCACTTGTGGTACCGTAACTTCCCTATTTCCATAATTGTCAAATTCACCTTTAATGACTCCATTATTCACTTCAATATTTCTTAGACCAAAATACTTATACAATTTTTCATCCGTTACTGTGGACCGGACAAAAACAGCAAATCCTGAAATCAAATCTACACTATCAACAGCCGTAGGTATATCAACTCGAAATGAGGTTCTTTCTTTTGGTAATAAATTATGAATAATTACCTCATTGGTATGTGCCGAGATCGCAATCTCTCCTTTTTCATCATAAAGTTGTACATCTACCGTTACATACGCTGGCACATCATCTATATTCGTCAATTCTCCAACAACGTAATATCTGTCATTCTTGAAAACCAAATTTGTTTGATCGACATACATCTCTGGTCTGTCAAGCACATCTTCTCGATCAGTGGCATCAACCTCCGCCTTTCTTCGGCCTTGGTTAAAAAAGTTAACATCTGGAATATTGATAAATTGTTCTGGTGGCAACTGGGCTTCAAAATCATCTTTCACTATATACCATTGGTCGTCTGCTTGCGTCAGTTTAATCTCATGTGAAGTAGTGTATTTTTGAGTAGCTGTAAACCAAGAAGCTTCTACATCGGCAATGCTAATGCTATCATTCCTATCATGTATTTTTTTAATCACTATGCTATCCAACTTGGCATACGAAGCGAGAATTCCCCCTTCCAATGAAAGTTCAAGATTGTATTGATCAATACTTAGATTTTTACTTTTATCAAGATAAGAATAAGCCTCATCGAATCTCTTGAAATCCAACGCATGGAAGTAAGCGTTAATAAGTTCCTTCCTATCCTTATGATAATTTTGACCTTGTTTCCATTTTACTCCTTTGTAAATTAAAAAAGAAATTAGCAAGACCATCCACAAAAAATAAATCCCATACCAGACTTTTGAAGAATTGTATTCGGTCGTTACTTCACCTGTGATACCTTCTTGCTTTTTCCTTCTCAACGAACTCAAAAGACTTAAAAAAGCTGCAAGGGTCAGACTCGTCAAAGGCAATGTTCCCCACATCAATTTTTGAATTCTGGGTATATCCTTCATTGGTAAAATGGTAGGAAGTGGAGGGATGTCCTTTCGTTCCCAAACATCAACATTGTTTTCAAGGGCTTTCAATTTTGTCCACCCATAGAAGAACAATAATGGTTCATAAAATTTATCATTAGAAAAAACATACTTCAAATGATATTTTTCTGGATCGGTCAAGAAATCTCGTAAGGCTCCAAGACCTTCTTCTCCTAAATATTTTGAATTTTCAATTCTTTCCACCGCCCTGCTCGTCAATTCAGGGAGCCTTCTAGCAGAATGATAATTTCCATCAACGCTTAGAGCGGATGTGTTTGCTGACAACCATGCCATTTGATCACCGAAACCCAAGGTCATGTATCTCCAACGATCATGGCCATCACGTTGCATAAAACTTACGATTGGATCAACGTCGATGGTTTTAGGTTGAATGGGTTTGAAGTTTCCAAAGTTTATCACCAAACCTGCAATGGAAAGTGAAACTAAGACAAAAAAGATGATCACCAATCTGTGTCCTGTCCGTCCGATTTTTTCTTTTAGAAATGTACCCAAATTCCCTTGGCTAAAACTGTAAATCAGCTGACCAAAAAATGGCAAGGAAATAATCGAAGCCCATTGAGTGAATCGATCAAGGGTCAAGATATTAAATGCATTTTCTCCAAGGATCATTATTGGAATGGGCGTAGTCCCACCCGTCCCGAGTACAAATGCCAACGAAAAGGAAAGACCCAAAAATAAATTTCGCTTATGAAAAATCTTGTGAAAGATAGCAGGCAAAAAGAAAAGTAAAATCCCCCAGGGAATAAGAAAAAACACCAAACCCAAGGAGGGTTCTTCAATAAAACTCGCTCTCGACCCATGTGGGATACTCACCTGAATGATCGGATCGGTTTTCGACCAATACCAATAGGGGAAAATCATAAAAACAGTGAGTGCAATGATGCTCACCCCCAGCAAAATTGCCAATGGCGAAAGTCTGAAAGTCTTATTGATGAAATCAAGTATGCGCACCTTGTCGATTCCACCCTTTTCTTCAATACACAAATCAAGGACCGCAACACCCAATACGGGGGCAACAAAAAAGACCATTCCGAAAATAGTAGACACATGGTGGGCTGTGGTCACACAAGCCAAGATGGCAATCCCCACTAGAAAGTGGAACCATTTCCGATAGCGAATCCATTTGTAAAGTTCCGGACATGCATTAAGTAGCAGCGCGATTCCGGTGATGCTCGGCAATTGTCCGAAAATATGAACTGCTTCCAAATAAGAAGAAGAGATAACTGCAAACAAGGCGGCAAAAGCTGCAGCTTGAGGCGATACCCATATCATTGAAAAATGATACACTCCCCTCACGAAAAGACAAATAGCTATCAAAGTCCAAACGATAAATCCACCCTTTAAGCCCACCAAATTTGATAATAATGCAATGATTTGATGGACCAGCGGAGGATAACTGGTCATGGTGAAGCCAGTATACCATTGATAGTTCCATACATCAAACCAATTTTCTGCATAGTGGCTTGCAAAGAAGATATGTACATAGGCATCGTAGGTCTTCCATAGTGTAAATGGAATAATACTGCCATGGAGAACCAACGCCAGAAGTAATGCCAGTAGATAATATTGTCTATGGCTATTCACCTATTTTTCCTTTGTACATAATGTTCCTCAAGGTAAGGTCAATTTAAAACATCGGCAATTCTAAAAATCTGAAGAATGTTACCAAAAATAGAAGAGCCTTACTCATCCTTAGAAATATGAAAATTTCGGACCAAATACCGCGCACCTTTGAAATGTAATTAATACCAAAACACTAAAAGAAAATTACAATGAAAAACGGAATCGTAGTACCATGTTATAATGAAGCAAACAGACTTAAATTCGATGAATTTGAAGCGTTCTTAAATGCAAACAAGCATTACATGATTTGTTTTGTCAATGATGGCAGTAAAGATGACACTTTGGGTCAATTAAAAGAGTTTCAAAATAGAATGGGTGCTCAGGTGGAAGTTTTAGATCTTGATGAGAATAAAGGTAAAGCAGGTGCCGTAAGACAAGGATGTCTTTATTTGAGTGACTACTTTAATCTTACTACGATTGGCTACATTGATGCAGATTTAGCAACTGGCTTTGAAGACTATCAAAGATTGGTTCAGATAAGACAGTTCTCAAACCTGAAGTTGGTATTTGGTTCAAGAAAATTGAATCCTTCAAACGAAATCGAAAGATCTGCATTCAGAAAATTAGCAAGCTGGGGTATTGGAAAATTGATCAATGTGATCATTGGAATGCCTGTAAAAGATACACAATGTGGCGCAAAAGTTTTTGATGCTACAGTTGTTGCACAATTGTTCGCTCAACCATTCATTTCTAGATGGTTGTTTGACATCGAATTGTTTATCAGACTTAAAAACACTTTCCCAAACAACGTGATGTCAAATATCAAGGAAGTCGCATTAAATGCATGGGAAGAAGTCGAGGGTTCAAAAATTACCCTCAAGGATGCTATTCAGTTTCCTCTTAGATTAATTGAAATTGGGTTTATGTACAGAGTATCTGGCGCTATGAATTTTGAGAC
>JAHDDD010000274.1 GCA_020629535.1 Saprospiraceae bacterium | reverse complement strand
TGACAAAACTACTTTTGGTGAATGTTTTGTGGTGAGTGGTGAATGGTTTCAGAACTAATCAACTACTGGGAAATATGACAACCCCTTTGCTATTGTTTTCACTCCGGCAAATCCACTAAGTCAATGAGTCAAATTGATAATTTGTCAATGAGTCAATTGACCACCCGTCTTCTCCTTCGTCGAATCCACCCCTCCACAGTGGGGCATTTTGTTTGAACTTATTACGACTCACCAATCACCACCAATCATTCACAACTAACCAATCCTAGTGGGCTTCTAACCAATTATCTCCTTCTCCCATTGACACAACGATAGGTACTGTGAGATTAGGAATGGCTGTGCGCATACCTGATTCTACAATTTTCTTTATTTTTTCTAATTCAGGTTTATATACATCGAAGACTAATTCATCATGGACTTGAAGTATCATTTTGCTTTTGACTTTCTTCTTCTGGAAATCATTGTGGATATTGATCATGGCCATTTTAATCATATCTGCAGCGGTTCCTTGCACAGGTGTATTGATGGCAATCCTTTCAGCTCCCGAACGTATGAGACCATTACGTGAGTTTATATCGCGAAGTTCTCTTTTTCTACCAAGCATGGTTTGTACATAACCATTTGCTCTCGCGAATTGCACAATCTCATCCATGTAGGTTTTTAGTTTGGTATAGGAAGCAAAATAAGACTTGATGATTTCAGATGCCTCCTTCCTTGGGATGTCTAGTTGTCTGGAAAGATTCAATGCACCCGCCCCATAGGTGATAGAAAAATTGACGGTTTTGGCATTTCTTCTTTGCTCTGCAGTAACATCATCATATGGAACATCATACACTTTGGCTGCTGTCGCCCGATGGAAATCAAGTCCTTTTTGGAATGACTCCAACATCAGATCATCTTTTGAAAGTTCTGCTATCAATCTCAATTCAATTTGAGAATAATCTGCTGCAAGAAGAATATGATCTTTGTCTCGAGGCACAAATGCTTTTCTGATTTCTCTTCCTTCCTGATCTCTGATTGGAATGTTTTGAAGATTAGGATTTTCAGAGCTCAAACGACCTGTCGCAGCTCTTGTTTGATTGAAGTTACTATGTACCCGATCTGTTTTAGGATTGATCATCAATGGCAAAGCATCGACGTAGGTGGATTTTAATTTTGACAACTTTCTGAAGATCAGAATTTCCTTGACAATTTGGTGGTCGACAGCAAGTTCATTGAGTTTTTCGACATTTGTTGAATATTGACCTGTACTTGATTTTTTCCAACGATACGGCAATTTCATTTTTTCAAACAACACCTGCCCAACTTGTCTTGGACTTGAAATATTGAACTCAGTTCCTGCCTGTTCGTAAATTTGCTTTTGTTTTTTAGCAATATCTTTTTCTAATACTTTGGAGTATTTTTTCAAAAAGGGTGCATCAAGATTTATCCCTTCGAATTCGATATCTGCGAGGACATTTACCAACGGCTCTTCGATCTTTTGATAGACATCTGTGACCTCTTTTGATTTCATGATTTCAGTCAATTTGTCTTTTATCTGTAAAGTGAGGTCTGCATCTTCGCATGCATAATCACTCACTCTTTCAAGATCAACCTCACGCATTGACAATTGGTTTTTGCCCCTTTTTCCAATCAACTTCTCAATTGGGATCATTTCATAATCGAGATAAGATTCGGTTAGGTAATCCAATTTGTGTCTCAAATCAGGCTCTACCAAATAGTGGGCAATCATGGTATCAAAATATGTCCCTTTAATTTGCACATCATACCATTTCAATATGAGAATATCGTATTTGATATTCTGACCTACTTTCTCAATGGATTCATTCTCAAGAATCTCTTTGAACTCGGCCACCAATTTTTTGGCTTCTTTGACATCTTCAGGGACCGGAACATAATAGCCTTCTCCCTTTTTAAATGAAAATGACAGACCAACAAGTTCTGCTTGATTGGCATCTATCCCTGTTGTCTCGGTGTCAAAGCTGAAAGATTTTTTCTTTGCAAGGGCGTCGATAAGTTTCTTTCTCGCAGCTTCATCATTGACCAAATGATACTTATGCTTTGTATTACTGATATTGTTTTTTGCAACTGAATATCCTTTTTGACTTTGAGCAATTGCCAATGACTTACTGGCTGAATCTGGGCTACCAAAAAGTGTACCTTGTACATTGGGAGTATTCGTCTCACCCAACACTTGTTTTGCCAGCGTTCTGAATTCAAGATCCTGGAAAATTTTAACCAACACTTCTTTATCAAATTCTTCAATGCGGTATGCTTCGGCTTCAAACTGTATTGGCACATCGAGACTGATCGTTGCCAATCTTTTAGATAGTATGCCTTGTTCAGCGAAGTTTTCTACATTTTCTTTTTGCTTTCCTTTGAGCTGATCTGAGTTCTCAATGATACCTTCAACACTATCAAATTGTGCGAGCAGCTTTACAGCAGTCTTAGCTCCTATGCCTGGAATTCCAGGTATGTTGTCTACGCTGTCACCTTGTAAGCCAAGTACGTCAATAACCTGTTCTACCCTTTCAATTTGCCACTTTTCCAAGATTTCTTTGACGCCTAAAATTTCAATTCCATTTCCTTGGCGGGAAGGTTTGTACATGAAAATATTTTCACTGACCAATTGGCCGTAGTCCTTATCTGGTGTGACAAGGTAAACTTGAAATCCTTCTTTTTCGGCTTGCTTACAAAGGGTACCTAATGTGTCATCGGCTTCATAATTTTCAATGGTGACGATAGGTATTTTCATCGCCTCTAGAATTTGTTTTATAACAGGAATGGATTCTCCTATTACTTCTGGTTGAGGCGGTCTGTTTGCTTTGTACTCAGGAAATTCTTCATGCCTGAACACATTCCCAGGAGGGTCAAAGGCAACAGCTATGTGGCTGGGAGATTGATTTTTCATCAGGTCCCAAAGTGTTCTCGTAAACCCAGAAATGGCTGATGTGTTTTTTCCTTTTGAATTTATCAGTGGTCTGTTTATAAATGCGAAGTAGGCTCTGTACACTAGAGCATGCCCATCAAGAAGAAACAGTTTTTTATCACTCATGTTTGGTGTTTGAAGGTCGTTCATCTTGGTGATGAACCTTTAAGATTTCGATTGGGCTGTAAAATAAAAAAGCCCGCTCAAAATTGAGCAGGCTATATGATTTATCTTAAGGCAGTTCTTATAGTGTGTAAGAAAGACCTAAGTTATAATATACTTGTAGTGGGTTATCACCAGTTGGTTTGTTGTACTGGTAGTTCCATTGGTTAGCGATCTGAACATCTTGTCTAAGACCGATGTTGAATCCAACACCAATACCTTTGAACAAGTTGGTTGAGAAGCTATTGATCCAAGTCCAGTTTGTAAGATCTCCTGTTGAATAAGGCACATCTAAACTTTGAAGTGGATCTGCACTTGAATCAGGTTCAGGATTATTAGCAGGTGAATCAGCTTTGAATGGGAATTGCTTTAGAGTTCCTGTACCATCTGAGTAAGGAATAAAGGCACTCAAGTTTGAAGACCATGCTACACCAGGGATAATTTCAGCTGCGTATGAAGCACCGATTTTTGCACCAGGAGCAGATACGAAAGCATCACTTGGGAAATTGAATTCATATGCAAGAGGGTGAACGATAACAACCAAGTTGTTGATTGGTGTCCAGGTTACCCCAGCAGAAATCAACAATTTACCTGGATTGTTGAAGTTCAATACAGTTGAAATGTACTTTCCTTCTGCAGAAAGTGCTAATTTTTCTGACAATTTGTACCCGAACAAAGAAGAAATATCCAATGCATCAGTAATTGCTTTGGTTCTTGTTGATTCAGGATCAGAAACGGTGTTATCAAGAATTGTTCTTACTTGCTTCACGTTAGCAGTTAAAAGATTTCTCCAGAAATACTTTTCTCTGTCAAGGTTAGCGAAAGCAGAAGCAGATACTCCAATTCCGTCAGCAGTAGAATGAGGATTATTGATAGC
Source organism: Saprospiraceae bacterium (assembly GCA_020629535.1). GTDB lineage: Bacteria > Bacteroidota > Bacteroidia > Chitinophagales > Saprospiraceae > JAHDBF01. Next base: position 1,690 of record JAHDDD010000274.1, on the reverse strand, counting down.
AAACCAGTTGCTGTTTGAGTTCAAGTCGAAACCAACGATCCCTACTCCACCGATTTTCCATCCTGGAAACTCATCAATTTGTTTGGCTAAAGCATCAATGTCACCTTGTAGGGCTGCCAATTGAGCTTCTTTGTCAGCTTTCATGGATTTCAATTCATCTATAGAATCTTGTGCAGAGACCATAGTATACAATCCGAATACCATGAAGAGTGTTAGAATAATATGTCTCATGATTAAAAGCGAATGTTTAATAGTTATTAAATTATTATTGTTTATAAAATTTCAATTTTCTCTGTTGTAAGTAGGCTAAGAGGAATGTAAACACGTGCACCACTTTCTTTTTCAATGGTCAATGCTGATTTGTCTAAATTGACAACCGTTCCTATAACACCATCAAGGTGCACCTTGTCTCCAATATTCACTTTCCCTCTCATATACATTGATCCTATGAAATTGGCCATAGTACTTTTCGAAGCAAGTCCGTAGCCAATACTAAATGCGAGTACAATTCCTCCAATGAGAATTGAAATATTCTGGCCCAGGAAATCAGTATCAATTTGAGCCTGAGCAAGCGCACTCACCACAATGTTTACTAGTAAGAAATAGAATAGGAATGATGAAATTAACCTAGCGGAAGGGATTCCAAATGATGTAAGTGCAGTATGAACAATAGTTCTCATCATTTCTGAAAATAAAAATCCAATAACGAGGATGATTCCAGCGACGATGAGGTTTGGTATAAATTCAATAATGTTTTGCATGAGGTCCGACACGGCAGGCATTTCCAGCGCACTGGTTGCGGCCATGAGGAAAAATATCAAGATGATATAATAGGCTATTTGAGCTAGAATCTTACTAAACTTGATCTCGATGGAAGCCTTGCTTACCAATTCAATCTCGTTCAACTTCTCACCTATTTTATCAATTCCGACTGTTTCCAGTCCTTTATGTAATACGCGCTTGACTATCTTGGCTACGATGTAACCAACGAGAATAATAATCAAGGCAGTTAGAAACTTAGGGATGCCACTGGCAAATCCCTTTAAAAGATCCATAAAGACAGAAGTAAAATCAAATGATAATGAATGCATATTGGGTTCAGTTATTCAAAATAATGTTTCTATTATTTCTCAAGCTTGGATGTTTGTTCATCATTTGGATCGCCACCCGTCATTCCTACAAAAACTCCCATGAGTTTTGAGAAATAAAGGTCTATGACATCGCCAATGAACTTGAAAGATGTTGTTTCAGATTCAATTTTATGCTTTACCTCCGGTGATTTTTCTTCAAAATCCAGAAGGTGTATTTGTTCCAGCTCTTTAAAACTATTCTCCATACATTTTAATCTTCTGTATAAATCTCATTATAGGTTTTTCTGAATTTCTGTTTGGCCCGTTTTATTCTCATTTTGACCGCACTTTCAGACTTTTTCGTTATTTCGCTAATTTCCTTTATTGACAGTTCATCTTGATATTTCATTAAAAGAATTGACCTGTCCATCATTGGAATTTCTGGCACGCAAAACCCAGCTTGATGCACGAAACTATTCGGTAACTAGCAGTCAATGTCTGGAACGTATTCGTGAGCCGTTTGTAGAAAATCAACATCCGGCATATTGTGCGAATCAGTTGCACAGCAATCAATTGATTCAAGATTACCCATTTTTGCAATTTTTTGCAAAATATTTTAT
>JAHDDD010000273.1 GCA_020629535.1 Saprospiraceae bacterium | reverse complement strand
CTTCCCGCAGTGAGCAAAGCGAACGGTCTCTCTTCCACATTGAGCAAAGCGAACGGTCTCTCTTCCCACAGTGAGCAAAGCGAACGGTCTCTCTTCCCACGCTGGTTTTACATCTATCACCATCCTCTAGCGAACAATCTCCTCCATCCTTTTCAAGATTTCAAAAAGTGCGGGACAGTATTTGGCATTCCGTTTATGGTGAGACAAATTTTCAAAAAATAGGTGATCACCTGAATGAGGATATTGCCTGCAAGCTGCGGGTCTAACCTCATAAATGGAGCACTTGTTATCCGATTCCAAAAATCGACAAGGAGAAGCATTCAATACTCTATCACCATCTGAGTCAGTTTTGGTATATCTATCTTCAAATTCGGAAGGTGACATTTGAAGGTGCTTTGATATTCTTTTGACATCTCTTTTTGAAACAATGGGTGGAATACTTTTACAACAATTAGCACAGTCAAGGCAATCAAATTCAGAAAATACTTCTTCATGGATCTGCTGGGCAGTATTGTGATCCTTGGATTTAATCTTTGAAGGCTTGTCTAAAAATCCGAATGATTTTTTAAGACTTTGACTTTGCCATTTATCTATCAATGATTTGCTCAAAATTGAATCAAGTATGAGCTTTAAACATACGATAATGAAAATATTCCATGTAACTTTTTGCATGTTTTCTCAAATTCACAACGATATGAATGGACAGTTTTCAAAGACTCACCGCTCATCCTTTTATTTAACCGTTCATCCTTATTGTCAATGAAAGCTCTTTACAATTCCCCACCTTTGAAGTATTAAATAATTAAAGCATCGAATTATGAAAAATATTTTAACCACAATCATGTTGTTCCTAGCCTGTCAAATCAATGCACAGGAAATCAATGGTAAATGGAACGGCATACTTGACGTACAAGGAATGCAATTAACCATCGCATTTAATATTGAAGAAGAAGATGGCACACTACTAACCTCTATGGACAGCCCTGACCAAGGTGTGTCTGGCATCCCAACTGATGAAACCATTTTTGTTGATGGAAACTTGACTATAACCATCGCAGCCATGCAAATTAAATATGAGGGAAAATTCGACGAAGAGAAAAATTCGATTGAGGGCACTTTTAATCAAGGTCCAATGTCGATACCATTGACTTTATCAAAAGAAAAGGTAGTGAAAGAAGTCAAATCCAAACCTCAGGATCCAAAAGATTTTCCTTACAATCAAGAAGAGGTCCGTTTTATCAACAAAAATGGTGGGCATAAAATCGCAGGTACATTGACCACTCCGACGGATGGATCTTTCAATAAGGTGTTGGTTTTGATCACTGGTTCCGGACCACAAAACAGAGATGAAGAGTTGCTCGGACACAGGCCATTTCTTGTGCTGTCAGATCATCTTACACGAAATGGTACGGCCGTATTGCGATGCGATGACAGAGGCGTCGCTGAATCTGAAGGCGACTTCCAAACTGCAACCTCAGAAGATTTTGTAACAGACATAAGTGCAGCGGTAGACTATCTGCAATCTAGAGCTGACATGAAAGGAAAAAAGATCGGATTACTTGGTCACAGTGAAGGCGGAATGATCGCTCCTATGCTTGCCGCAAAAAGAAAAGACATAGATCTCATTGTACTTCTCGCAGGACCAGGAATTAATATCGTTGAGTTGATGATGTTGCAAACTTCATTGATGGCTAAGGCAGAAGGTGCACCTGATGATATTGTAGATGCGAACTCTAAAATTCTCAATGCGGCCTTTGAGTATTTGAAAGAAAATCCCACCAAAGAAAACGAAGCACTTACATCTGGATTGAGAAAAATATTTGATGAAGGCTATGATAAATTCCCGGAATCAGCAAGAGCTGAAATGGGCACCAAAGAAGAATTCTTCGACGAGCATTCCAAAATGATCTTGACAGATTGGTTTAGGTTTTTCATCGGCTTTGAACCTGCAGAACATTTGAGCAAAGTAAGTTGTCCGGTCCTTGCGGTCAATGGTGAATTGGACTTACAAGTGACCTCGAAAGAAAATCTTAAAGGCATAGAAGATGCATTGACCAATGCTGGCAATGAGAACTTTACTGTCAAAGAATTTCCAGGACTGAATCATTTATTTCAAACTGCTACCACAGGAGCTTCATCTGAATATTCAGCTATCGAAGAAACATTCAATGTTGAGGTAATGGAGTTTGTGAGCGATTGGTTAAAGCAACAATAGAAAAGTAATTGTAAATTGTAATGGTGGAGAATCAAAATGGTTCTCCACTTTATTTGTCATCATGATAAAGACAGGAAATACAAATTTTTGGAAGGCCCAAATTATTGGATGGGGATTGGTCGGTGTCTGCAATTTCTTACTTCAGCAAATGGCAGGTTTGAGTTTAAAACTGGTTGCTTTTAATTCAATCAGTTCTTTTCTGGCCGGTCTGATTGTGACCACCGTCTTTAGATATTTTATTTATCGCAAAAATTGGAAGCATTGGGAATTATGGAAATTGTTGACCATGATCTTGTTGTCAACCATACTTTTAACCGTTTCTTTTCTTTTGATCGTTTTTCTTTCTTACGGTCTATTTTTTCCCGACCCTAACATTGGTGTTCTTGAAGTTCTTGGCAATGGTTTCTTTTTTGCGATTGTGATGTTAACTTGGAACGCCATTTATTTCAGTATTCATTATTTCAATCATTGGAGTCAGTCAGAAGTAGAAAAGTGGAAATTGAAAGCTGAAATGCGTGAAGCTCAATTGGGTTCATTGAAAGCTCAGATTAATCCTCACTTTGTGTTCAATGCATTGAATAATATCAGATCATTGATTTTAGAGGACAAAGAGAAGGCTCGTGCCATGTTGCTAAACTTTTCAGATCTCTTCAGATATTCATTGCAAAACAATGAACACATACAGGTGACGTTAGAGAAAGAACTCGAAATGGTAAAGCAGTACACCGAGTTACTGTCCATTCAATATGAAGACAAACTGCGATACAAGATTGAAGTTGAACCGGGCCTTGAGGGTTTTAAAATGCCACCTATGATGTTACAATTGTTGGTGGAGAATGCCGTCAAACATGGCATATCCCAATATAAAGACGGAGGATCAATATTCATCAATATAAATAAGAAGGATGGTCTGCTCCACATTAAGGTGAAAAATACTGGCAGTCTTAAAACATCAGCTCGTCTTGGTGATCAATTAGGTGTAGGCCTGGAAAACATACGCGAACGTCTAAGACTGATTTACCATGGAAACGCAGAACTTACACTCCACGAAATAAATAATTTTGTTGAAGCCTCCATTAAATTACCATTAACATGAAGACTTGTTTGGTAGTTGAAGATTCTCGGTTGGCGAGAAAGGAAATTACGCACTTGCTTGATGAACTTTCAATGTTCGAAAAGATTTTTCAAGCAGAGAATGCAGAAGATGCTATTACATTGTTGAACCAAGAGGATCCTGATGTGGTCTTCCTTGATATACATCTACCTGGTAAGAATGGTTTTGATTTGCTAGAGAGTTTAGATGAACTCCCTCAAGTGATTTTTACGACCGCATACGACGAATACGCCATAAAGTCATTCGAATACAATGCCATTGATTATTTGCTAAAGCCCATTAAAAAAGAGCGTTTAGAAAAGGCCATTTCTAAATTATATTTTTCAACTTCTTCAAAAACACATACAGACTCCGGTACATCAAGAAATCAAATTTTCATAAGAGATGGTGAAAAATGCTGGTTTGCCAAATTAGATGAAATTTACTTAATCGAATCTGTGGGCAATTATTCCAGGGTTTACTTTAACAATGACAAACCATTGCTTCAAAGGTCTCTTAACTATCTGGAAAATGCACTTGATCAGAATGTCTTTTTCAGAGCCAATCGTCAACAGATCATCAATCTCAATTATATCGATAAACTTGATACCTGGTTCAATGGAAAATTAAAATTGAAATTGAAAAGTGGAGATGAGATTGAGGTATCAAGGAGAAAATCGCAGGAGATCAAGCATTTGTTTTCGATTTGAATGACTTTCCATCATTACACTTTATGATGTATATAAACCAAAATTGTGATTTTGGCCATTCTTTACTGCAATCCAACTCTATATTCAATATCGCTTTCATATTACTCCAACATCAACTTCCCCACACCGCTTAACGTATACACCTGAGTTATACCTAATTAGATAAAAAATCGAGAATTAATTTGAGTTCCGGATTTTACTAATCACAGCACACAATGATATGGTTCATGTTTACTATGAATTGATTGAAAAGCAGAAATGAAAAACGTCAGAATAGTAAAGAACTAATGATAACTAAATCTAGATTGGAGTTAATCCCAATTAGGTCCATCGGAAAAAGTTTAAACGTTTAAATTTCCCTAATTGAACGCTAGATATCCATTTCAAACCAAGAGAAAGATACAAATTTGACGTAACGAATAAATTACAGTACATTTGTAACTAAGGAGTTACTATGGTAAGAGCAATAATTATATCTGATGAGGTGGTAGAGTTTATTGATTCAAATTCAAAAAGGGTTTCGACAAAATTTAAATATTTGTTAACAATTTTGAGGGAACAACAAATTGTTCATAAATCCATAGTAGAAAAATTAGTTGATACCGATTTTTACGAACTTAAAATAAAAGCTGAAAATCAAATTAGAGTAATAATTTTCACATTGGATCATCAAAACTTCAATCAAGCAAAAGAAATTATTTTACTCAATGGATTTTTAAAACGTAGTAACAAGGATTATGTCAAAGCAATTAAAATATCTCAGAAAATACTTATAAGACATGGTAAAGAAGAAGAATAAAGGATTTACAACTGCCGAAGAAATTTTAAATAAGTCATATGGAAAACCTGGCACCAAGAAAAGAGAAAAATTCCGTGAAGAAGCATATGCATATTATTTGAGCGAAATTCTTAAGAGTCGAAGACTTGAATTAGGAATAAGTCAAGAGGAAGTGGCAAACAGAGTTGGCAAGAAAAGACCTTACATATCAAGGGTTGAAAACGGAGAAGACGTAAGGATTTCAAATTTTGTCCAAATTGCAAACGCTCTAGAATTGACTTTCGACATAAAACCCATAAAAAAGAAAAAAAGGGTGTAACAGTAGGTCTGACGATCTCACTCGCTGAGATTTTCGTCTTCTTTCTGTTTCTCCTTATCTTATAGATGCTTTGAACTCTTTAAGTTGCTTTTCGCAATATCTAGAGTACGACTCATACATTTACCGTTCTACCTTACTAGAATGCCCAATAGCTCCTTGATCGCACTAATAATAGCGCCAGTTAATACATTGCAATCTTTCAAATTGCTTACCAAGATTAGTTTTTAATGATTGTACCCTGAATGAAAAAATTACATTTAAAATGTATGCTATCTTTTCCAATTGACCGTATAAGAACACCATTATGAATGGATTTACTTCATTAACAATACTTTAGGAAAGTAGATATATGAGGTAACGGAATATAGTATGTGTCGAGATTAAAGCTAACTCAAAAGCCTATTTTTAAACTCATCTCCAAATAAATCAAGACCTCTTTTTGCTGAGTTCGATATACTTCTAAATTCTTGGATGACATTGTTGTGCATATTGTGCTGTATACCATTTAACCCAAATAATATTAATTCCGTAGTCTTAGTAATGCCGCCATTTTCATTATAATATTCTAATGAATGACCTGACTTTAGTCTATAGTAATTTGTCAATATATCTCTATCATGTAATCTAGCGCT
>JAHDDD010000272.1 GCA_020629535.1 Saprospiraceae bacterium | reverse complement strand
ATCTCTCTTCTTCTGAAATTTGTTATAAAAAAATATAGAATCGGGATGTATACAAATTCGCCAAAAACGACAGTAATTTTTTCAAAGAAAAAGAAAGGAGGTTCTTTGTGAACTTCTGCTTCTTCAATTACTGAAAAAAGTTGCTTAAAAAAAAGCTCACTTTCAACTGGATACATATTGGCAATTACAACTAAGTATGGGATTATGATTAGAAAGAAAGTTATTATTAACAAAGAAAGATCTTTTATTTTATCTACGATTTCTCTATTCTGAATTAATATGCCAAACGCTATGACGATCAATGGAATTAATGCCATAATCCACTTGGAAAAGAAACACAAAGCAAGGATTAATCCTCCAACGTAAAGCCAAAGCTTTTCAAATTGTTTTTGGTATTTAACGAATACCCAAAAAGAGCTCACAACTAAAAAATTGAAAATTGCATCTACATGGTCTGAAGATATTTTACCAGCGCATACTTCAATCGTTAGTCCATTTATTGCATGCAGATAACTTGACAATAAAGCAACCTGTTGATTAAAGAAATGCAAAATAATCTTATATCCGACGAATATTGTTGCAGTTCCGATTAGTATTGAGGGTAGTCTAAGTGCGAACAAGTTTGTCCCTAACACTTTCAAACTCGTTCCTATCACTAAAAAAGGGAAGAAGGGTTTACTTAACCAAACCTCATTTCTTGTCCAATCTATGTGATCAAACTCAATAAAATAATTTAAGTATAAGTGAGGGACAAATGATGATTCAAAAATATTTTTTGATATGAGAGCGTGATATTTTTCATCCCATGTATTTAATTCAACATCTAATGAACAATAGGCTCTTAAGAAAAGTCCAAATATCAGGATTAAGGATGTTGATAATTTTATTTTTTTCTTCCAAATTGAAAATAGTATAAGTGAAGAAATGAGGATATAAAATAAAACGAAAGTAGATCCTGCTAACATATTCTTCAGATAAAGTATTTACTGAAACGCAAAAATATTTTGCGTCAATCATTCTGCGTCAACTGAATGTTTTACATCAGCATTCTTAGCTAGGCAATTTTGAATGAATTACACATATTGAATATCTATTGAATAGTTAATTTCATGATCCTTGCCAAAAGGTTATAGCCACCCTTTAATCTCGGTCCATTTCATAAATTACAAAGACCTCAAATCCAGGTCCAAATTGTCTGATCTTATTTGTAACAGCAAGGTTGGCCAAAACACCAACTCTTAATTCTGAATATCTGGCACCCACATCAGGTAAAATCAATCCGCCTTGAAAGGCCACTTCACTGGCACTCGAAAATCCGATCCCTGCCCAAAATGATTCTTCCATTTCGAAATTTACATTCAGAAGCACATCGACGATCTCAGCATTGAGAACATTGATATTGACAGATGGTTGGAAAAGGAATCGATTGTCGTAGTAAAGTTTGGTTCCTACATTTCCAAAAAAATGCAATGTTCTGTCGAAATTTCCACTTTCGATCAAGATATTGGTAGCGTAAATTTGCGTGGCTGAAAGACCGAAATAAAATGCATTTCCATCCCACTTATCGGTATTATTAGTGTAATGAATTCCTGCTCCGATGGAAGGATAAAATTTGGTATTTCGTGCTGTTGCTAGCAATACATCATCGGAATCGTTAAAAATTTCATTTGATGGATCAAAATTGAATTGATTAAAACTTGATGATATACCGATCGAGAATACATCGTCTCTGTTGAATATCTCTTCTAATTTGTATGCATAGCTTAGGTAGATGCCGTTGTTTGAGGTGGGTCCAGTTTTATCAGCAATCAATGCACCCCCAATGCTCATATTGTAATCGACCAATGGCATTTCCAAACCTACATATGCGGTTCGCGGAGCTCCATCGAATCCTAACCATTGTTGTCGGTAAAAACCACTTGCTCTCATGTATGTAGTGGGTGCAGTCATGGCAGGATTCCAGGTAAAGTAAGTATCATTGACCTGACTAGAGTAGGGTAACTGTTGGCCGTATGCGAATGAAAGACAAACGACACAAATGACTAATGTAAATATATATTTCGCTTGCATAATTATTCTTTGATTATGGTCAATGTGTTTTTGATAACGAAGCCTTCGACTTCAAGTACATAGTAATATACACCAGGCGGTAATTCAATTCCTTGCTGTGTTCCATCAAAGCGAACATCATCAGTTTGATATCTGAGCCTATCCCAAACATTGTTCCCCCAGCGATTGTAAATGGTCAACGAATTATTGCTGAATTCTTCGAGCCCAATGAATTCTAAGACGTCATTGTCTCCATCACCATTGGGTGTCATGATGGTCACAAATTTGATGAGATCCAAAGGACTTTCTTTGACACAAACTTCCACTTGTCTTGAAAATTCACAACCATTTTCATCAATTATATCAACATTATATAAGGTAGTTTCCGTCGGCATTACAGTGACACTTCTTGAGTTACCATCACCATCAATGCTTTCACTAGGTGACCAGCTATAGTCTTGACCGCCATCCGCACTAATGAGAATATTTTGTCCATTGAATATACAGGTGTCTTGTGAAACAGAAACTTCAGTGTCTGACACTTCGATGGTTATGCTGGCCGTATCGCCATTTCCAGGACAGTTGTTGTCAGTAACGGTAACGGTGTATATGGTGGTCTCATCAGGAGAAGCCAATGCACTTCCACCAATGATATTACTTAAAGAATTTGTATTGTTCCAAGAATAGGTATCTCCACCTGTGGCTGAGAGGCTGGCCATTTCACCATCACATAAAATGGTATTATCAGCATCTACAACGGCCTGTAATGTAGGAAGATAAGTAACATCAATTTCTTGTGCAGCGGTGCAACCTTCTGAATTTGTAACAGTAACTGAGAATGTCTCCATTTCTAGTTGAGAAGGACTAGGAGAGACAACAAAAAGTTCTGATTGGGTGCTTCCGTCTGACCATAAATATTCATCGAAAGATCCTGCTTCTAAACTTGTACCATCTCCCGGACAAATTTCAGTTTCTCCACCGATATTGAAGTTTGGTGTTGAGCCAGAACCAATGGTAATTTCAGCCATTACAGGACAATCAGCATTGTTAAATGCAAGGACTGAATATGTTCCTGGTTCTGTTATTTCAATACTTGCATTGGTCTCACCAGCAAGTTCGATACCGTCTTGTGTCCATTGGAAATTTGTCGCATCAGATTCTGCGGTAATGGTGATATTCTCCCCATCACAAATACTGGAACTTTCGGGCAAAGATACAGGTGGAGCATCGCTGAAATTCACACTTATCTCATCCATTCCAGTACAATCATCTCCTAAAGTCACGACAACCATATATTCACCTGACTCATCAACTTCGATCATTTGATCTTCTGTGTTAATAATTTGACCATCGAGCGTCCATTCATATCCGGCACCTGGAATTCCTGCATCCAATATCACAGTGCTTCCTTCACAAAGTTCTTGGTCATCACCCAAAAGTACTTGAGGTGCTTCAACCTCCTCAACCGTGACTGTTAATTCGTCTGAACAATCTCCATTGCTTGCCATGAGTGTATATGTACCTGCTGCATCGACATTTATGGTTGAACCGCTTCCTATTGGAGCTCCATTTTCATCTTGCCATTCGATGTTGTCTGCCACCACATCCACTTCCAAATCAATGGAGGTTCCACTGCAAAATGAATAAGAATCTTCACCTATTATGACCGGAGTATCCAGCACCGTTATTTCTACTTGATCTGTAGCAGAGCAATCTTCGTCTGGATTGATGATCACCTCATACAGACCGCTTTCTGTAATTTCAATTTGGCTTATGTCTACGACAAGTAGATCGCCTTCTAAATACCATTCTATAGGTAGTCCTTCATTGCCAGCGTCTAAAGAGAATTCAGAACCCGCACATAATTCTTCATCGGGTCCTAGGTCTACTTCGGGTTGTTCAACTTCAAATATCTCGATAAAGGCTGTGGTGGGACAATCAGCATTATTGAAAACTTCCACTTCATAAATTCCTGGCTCAGTTACTTCAATAGTTTGATTTGTTTCCCCATCCAAGAAAAATCCATTCAATGTCCATTGAAAATTTTGGCCATTACCTTCTGCTTCAATGGTTGTCGAACCGCCAGCACAGAAACTTGTTGCTCCAACCAATTCTACATCAGGAACACCACTGAAATCTACAAGAATTTGATCGACCCCATCGCAGTCATCATCGGTCTCAACTTCAACAGAATATAGACCTGGATTTGAAACCTCAATTGATTGGGTTGCGACAGGAATTTGAACTCCGTCGAGATACCATGTATAACTTATACCTCCCGGACCTGCGTCGAGAGTGAATTCTGAACCCGAGCATTCAAAGATGTCTTCACCAAGGTCAACCTCCAATGCAGGTATTTCAGTTAAAGTAATAGATGCTTCATTTGGACAATCTGGATTATTGAATGCCTCAAGGGTATAGACTCCCGGATCAGTTACTTCAATGACTTCATCGGTAACGTCCTCAAGTATTTCTCCATCAAGATACCATTGATAGTTATCTGCATTTACGTTGGGCTCAAGGGCAATAATAAGTCCGGCACAGTAGCTTATTTCTTCATCATCAAAAGAAAGCGATGGAACTTCTGAAAAGCTCACTTCCACATTATCATTGGCGCCACAATCAGGTCCCACTTCCACTTCAAGTCCATATGTGCCTGACTCTGTGACTATGATTTCATTTACATCAGTTTGGTATATTACACCATCCAATGTCCAGGTATAATCATTGCCTGTGATACCTGCGGATAGTTCAATGGTGTCACCTTCGCAGATTTCAAGATCCTCACCTAAGTCTACTTCCGGTGCTTCAATGGCTTCTGCAAAAAACTCGACAGTGACAGGACAGTCCGGTTCGTTGTATGCGATGAAGGTATAATTTCCTGTTTCTGTGACTGTGAAATCTGTATCTTCAAATCCCATCTGAAGATCACCGTCATAATACCATTCGTAAGTAAGCGCGAAACCATCTGCAATGATTGTGGTAGAGCCACCTTCGCAAAATACCAAGGAATCTACTCCCAATTCCACTTGAGGTAGAGCACTAATGGTTACTTCTACTTCGTCCATGCCATTGCAGTCTAAACCAGCTGAAACTTCAACGGTATAAATGCCTGATTGATCTACTTCAATGCTGCTTGTGGTGAAATCCAATGGCACTCCATCTCGGAACCATTCATATTCTGTTCCTTGATTTCCGGCATCTAAAGTGATAGTGGCTCCTTCACACGCAGATTGATCATCACCAAGATCAATGACTGGAGCATCGATGATCTCGACAAGGACCTCAGATGAAGTCGGACAATCTACATTGTCAAACGCTTCGAGTGTATACGTTCCTGGTTCACTGACAGTGAGTATATTGGTTGTCTCACCATCTATTTCGCTTCCATCCAATGACCATTGAAGGTTGTCAGCATTGGTTTCGGCTTCCAGTGTAAATTCTTCTCCAAGGCAAAAAGCGACCTCTTCGATTAATACAATGGTTGGTGCTTCTTGAATGGTAATATTTATTGTATCCCTTGCAGTGCAATCTTCACCCAACGAAACTTCAACAATGTATTCACCAGAAACGGTCGGCTCTATGGATTGATCTTCAATAGGTAGTGGATTTCCTTCAAGGAACCATTGAAATGATTCGCCTGCTCCAGCATCAAGTATAAATCCGGTGCCGGTACAAATGTCTTCATCGGGTCCAAGACTGACTTGAGGAGCAGCTGTAGTCTCAGCAAGTGATTCTGCATTGGCTTCACAGCCTTC
>JAHDDD010000271.1 GCA_020629535.1 Saprospiraceae bacterium | reverse complement strand
GAAGCAAAAAAACCCACCGCTGTAAAGCCTTGACCTATAATAATTTTCCCTTTGCACACAGGCAAAACTCGTCGCATACGCTCCTCAAACAGTTGCCCGCCTATTGCCTGACTCCAAAATTTTTACTTAACGGCCAATTCTTTAATGCGGGTAATCCTCCATAAAAATTGATGATTATGGAATGACCCCAATTAAATTGAGTTCAAATTAGAAATAAATAATAAAACTTGAGCTAAAGATTTTGTTTGTTATTAAAGCATTAATTGTACTGATGTGAACTTAAATATTTTTGGCGGAAAATAATTGACTTTAACTAAATTTAGGATTCTGGTTTTCTTTCATAATGAAGCTGGACCAACCCTGATTCAAATTGCTTTGATTTTTTAAGGACCACATTCACCGATGGTGTACCTCCCAGAAAGAGTCTTTTGCCATCACCCAATAGGTGCGGAATAATTGCCACGATATATTCGTCAAACAAATTTGCCTCAATAAAAAGTTTCACTACCTGCGCACCTCCATCACAATAAATATGTCCTCCTTCTTCTTGTTGAATTTTTTTGACAAGTTCGATCGGATCACCATTATAAAATGTAACGTCACCTGTATTTGTCAGATCTTGTCTGGTCAGTACATAGGTCTTAAATTGTTTGGCTGGAGGGAACTCACCATCACAAAGCTTGGTTACTACATCATATGATTTTCGACCCACAATGTAGGTATCTACATCTTTTGTAAATTCGAAATAACCATAGTCCTCTCCTTCCCTATCTACCATATTCAACCACGAGATGTCATCATCTTTGCCAGCGAGGAACCCGTCAAGACTCATGCAGATGTATAGTTTTAGTTTGCGCATTTTTTAAAGGTAAGTAGAAAGATTAAAAAATCAGAATGTGGAAAAGCTCAAATCTAAGAACTAAGTCATGCAGTCATTTTTAATTTTTATTTTCGGATTAAACTGAACTAACCATCGAGATAACTATATTTGGAAGAGCAACTCCACTTAATTTATAATTATATATTCTTTCCAAATTAGTTTTTGTGCGTACAAAGATTCATGATATAGCCTCTTACTTGCCTGAAAGAATAGTTTGCAATGAAGAACTATTAAGTTTAGTTAATCAAGAAAATTTTAAAATTCCCAAAGGGATACTTGGGAGGCTTTACGGAAGCAAGGAAAGACGATTTGCAAAGAAAGATGAACAAGTTTCAGATATGGCAGCACGAGCTGCTGAACAAATCATCCATAAAATTGGAAAGGAAAAGATAGACCTATTGATTTTTGCAGCTGCGTGTTCTGATCTGATTGAGCCTGCAACATCAAATATTATACAAAGCAAATTAGGATTGAGTTGTCCATGCATGGATATAAAAAATGCTTGCAATAGTGTCGTGACTGCCATCCATACAGCTGATGCTTTTATTAAATCAGGGATCTACGAAAATATTCTGATTGTGAACGGAGAAAAACTAAGCGACGCGATCAGTTACAATATTGTAGATGAAAAGCATTTAAAGAGGGTCCTTGCTTCATTTACTTTAGGAGATGCTGGGACTGCGGTTCTTATCAATGCGTCAGATGATGAATCTGGATTTTACCATCAAGAATTTATGACCGATGGCAATCATTGGAAATTATGTACAGTTCCTGGAGGAGGTTCTATGTTTCCTCATGATCTTTCAAAGCTTTATTTTGAAGGCAAGACAAAAGAATTGAGAGAGGCAATGGTGGTGCATTCTCAAGAATTTGTTGTCAATGCAATAAAAAATAGCGGATGGGTACAAGACAATATTGACCACGTAATTACTCATCAAGTTTCACAAAATACTTTTGAAGTAATTGCGGAGAGCACAGGTTTTAAAAAAGAAAAATTTGTCAACACCTTTGATCTTTATGGAAATACCGCAGCAGCTTCCATACCACTTTCAATGGTGTATGCGTCTGAAAATCAAACTTTGAAGAAAGGCGACAAATTGGCTATTATCGGATTGGGTGCTGGAATCAGTGTTTCGGTACAAATGCTTATTTGGTAGGTATGGAATTGTATTCCAACGAAATAATCGAATTAATCAATCAACTTGATCCTCAACATGTTTTGCTATCGTCCGGGTCAGTTAAATTTACTGCCCAAATGTTGCTCGACAACAGCCAACAACTGGCCATCTCATTGTCTAAGAATGGCATGAAGAAAGACGACAAAGTTGTAATCGCCTCTGAAATGGGACAGGAGTTTGTGGAAATAATGTTTGCCACAATGATGATTGGATGTCAAGTAGCCATCATTGATCCCGAAATGGGAAGGCAGAATTACGCTGCAAAATTGAAGCAGTTTCAACCTCAATGGGTTTTTCTTGACTCTAGGATTGCATTGCTTCAGGAACATCCATTGCTTCGGCTTTTATATTTTAAACTTCGAAAGTTTGGTCTCTACTTTCCGAAATCGAAAAACATCTTTCCCATTTTAACAGGTCCTTGGACACCTGTTCTTCAAAAACATCTTCGACTAAGTAATTTAAAAAAGGAACACTATGGTGATAAAGTCTCACATAAAAATGTCACAGCATTACCATATCTCGTAACCTATACCTCGGGAACTCTATCCGAACCAAAAGGTGTGTTGCATACGACTGCAAGTTTGTGCTCAAGCTTACAAATCATAGCTCAACTTATCATCTCTGATCAGAAACAAGTGATGGCAACGCATCTGCCACACTTTATGTTGGTTGCAGCATGTGCCGGCGTATCCACAAAATTATGGGACGTAAAATGGTCTCCTAAAAAACGGTTTGATTTCATACAAGAAAATGAAATTTCTATTTTATTCGGACCTCCTTCTGAGCATTTAGAATTGCTTACATTTTGTGAAAGTAAACAGACCCAATTACCCAATTGCTTAAAACACATCATATTAGGATCAGCTCCAGTGGACAAAATATTTTTAAAGCGTTTGTATCAATTCCTGCCAAACGATGCAAAGGTTACTTGTATTTATGGAATGACCGAAAACCTGATTGTATGCACCATTGACGGAAATGAAAAATTAGAATTATCTTCTGAAGGTGATCCAGTTGGTAAACCCATTGCGGGAGTGCAAGTTAGGATCGCGGAAGATGATGAAATTCTTATACAATCAGATCAATTGCACCTCAGATATTGGCATCTTCCAAATCGTCAAAAATGGCACCCAACTGGTGACTTGGGATACATTGATTCATCCGGCAATCTCATTCTCAAAGGACGAAAGAAGGACATGATCATAAGACAAGATTTTAATATCTATCCTGTACTTTACTTACCCACGATCAAAGAAATAGAAGGAGTGGAAGATGCGGTTATGATAGGAAAGTATGATCATGATATCGCAGATGAGCAAGTACATCTTTTTATTCAAGGTGATGCAAATTTGACTGAAAAATACATCCGAAAAAAAATTGAATCGGGTCCATTATCCATTGACAAAAAAGCCTGGCCAGATAAGATACATTTTCAAAATATTCCTCGAAGCGGAAGGCAATGGAAGGTTGATCGGAAGAGGCTAAGAGCATTCAAGTGATTCCATGACAAACAAAAATTTGAATGATCTTTTCTGTACTTTTAGATTATTAATCTTTGAATGCTCATGCGGATTTTAATTACTGGTGCAACTGGATTCATAGGAAGTCATGCTTTGAGATACTTTGCTGAGAAAGGTCATGAAACCATTGCTTGGTCAAGAACCGAGCTACCTCCAATTGGGCTAACCAAATTTGGAGAATATCGCAGTGTTGATTTATTGGCCGAGATACCTCGATTAAAGGTAGATGCTTGCATTCATTGTGCAGGTTTGGCCAGCGATGAAGGTGATTGGAAATCATTCCTTGACGGGAATGTTACAACGACAGAAAATTTATTTCGCTCTATTGATTGTCAACGATGGATCAATATTTCATCATGCTCCATGTATCCCATTCAAAATGGATCTATCAGTGAATCTTCTTTGAATGTAAATTGCATTCCTTCTTTGTATGGTAAATCAAAATACCTCGCAGAAAAATTTCTTTCTAACAACATCCGTAACGGTCAATGCATCATCAGCTTGAGACCGAGAGCAGTTTACGGAAAGAATGACAGAGTACTTTTACCAAGAATTTTGAAACTTGGGAGAAGAGGAAAAATCAGGTTACCGAATTATGGAAAGGTCAAAATCAGTATGACAAATATTGCAAATCTAATGGTCGCCATAGAATTATGTATTTTTAGTAACACAAATGGATATCATGCATTTAATGTAGCGGATGGGCAAACCTACAACTTGAATGATGTGATTGTTCAAATCAATGAACGTTATTATGATAAAAGCATGCAACTAAAATCTGTGTCTCCTTTATTATTAAAAAACATGATACGGCTTACTTCCATTTTTAAGAAACCTATTCCGATGTCAATGCAGGCATTTGACTACATTACTCATAATGCTATCATAGATATTAGTAAGATTGAGAACACCCTGAAATATGAACCCAAAAGAAACTTCTTTAATGATCTACCCATGATTACAGAGTGGGCCAAGTCAGTGCCTGAACAAAAAATTATGATGGCTCATAAATCTCTTTCTTGGTTGAACTATTGTTAACCTCTCTTTGATTGTATGTATCATGCATTATGTAAAACAAACCAAACAATTCATCAAGACCATCCCATTGAAATTACGAATCGCTTACAACCTGAGATTTGTACTCCAACACTTCTTTGGCTTTAAAGCGTTGACAAGTTTTTATGCTTCGTGGAATAAAAATATTCAAAAAGGAATATTTGATTCCATCAAGAAATTGGACCGTGGTCAACTTGAGGTTGATGAATTTGAATCGACAGTTGACCCTTACTTGATTAGAAAAAATTACATTCGCAAAGGTGTGCCTTTTGTCATTAGAAAAGGTGCCGCTTCATGGCCAGCTCTGAAGAAATGGGATTTCTCTTTTTTCAGAGAAGAGTACGGAGATCATCCAGTACTTCTAACCAACCATTCAGATCTTGGTGATGACGAGCGCATACCAAGCACTGAGACGAATTTGAAAAATATCATTGATGGCATTGATCACAATTCTTTAAAGTACGCAAGATTCAATCCGCTCTTAGATACCTATCCTGTTTTGCAGGAGGACCTAAATCAAGATTGGCTAGATAAAGTAAGAGACACAAAGTTTATGAAACACCACGCTTTGTTTATCGGAAACAAAGGAACAAAAACCAATATTCACAACGCAGGAAACGATAATATTTTCATTCAAATTCGCGGAAGAAAACGTTGGTTGATTTGGGATCAAAGTAGCTACTACATTTTCAACCCTGAGGTCAACAGGGCCCCAGCAAAATCATCTCCTATTAATCCAAATGAAATACCGAACGAAGAAAATCCAAGTTACAATCACACCCCTTATTATGAAACAATATTGGATGAAGGAGATATCATGTTCATCCCTGCATACATGTGGCATTATGTTGAAAACCTTACACCTACCATCGGTCTTGGTGCCAGATGGTTGTCTCCTTTGAATACAATTAAAAACAATCCTCTTTTTGCCATCCTTGAATTGTTCAATACTTCTCCTTCCATTTTCAAAACCATGGACTGGAGGAATGGATTTGATTTTAATAAAATTATTCTCAACAACCGAAACAAAAAAGAGAGGAAAATAAAGTAGACTAGCACACTTTCAATTTAATTAATTTTATATAATTCTATTCCTTTTTCCTAGATGAAAAACGAATCTAAAAAATCATCCCGATTTAAAGCGGCCCTCCATGGCTGGCTCCCACACCTAATTT
>JAHDDD010000270.1 GCA_020629535.1 Saprospiraceae bacterium | reverse complement strand
ATGGCAAAGCAAGCATTTAATAAAATCGGCATCAAACTGAGAATACCTAAAATTGAAGAAACTATTGACACTAAGAAATGGGTAAAGTAATTGCCATAGCAAATCAAAAAGGAGGTGTTGGAAAGACAACCACCACCATTAATCTGGCAGCCAGTATTGCCATTTTAGGGCATAAAGTATTGATCATTGATGCAGACCCTCAAGCGAATGCGAGTTCTGGAATCGGGATCTCAAGTGAAGCAACTGGATACAGCACATATGAATGTCTGATGGAAGGTGTAGATATTAAAGAAGCCATCCAAGAGACTGAAATTGACAACTTGTCTATTCTGCCCTCCTCCATTGATCTGGTGGGTGCAGAAATCGAGTTGATCAGCAAATTAAGAAGAGAGTATATTCTGGATTCAATATTGGAACCGATTAAGGAAGACTATGACTTCATTTTCATAGATTGTCAGCCTTCGCTCGGTATTATCACAATCAACTCATTGACTGCCGCGGACTCTGTTTTGATTCCGGTCCAATGCGAAATTTTCTCATTGGAAGGACTTGGGAAATTGAAGAGTACCATCAGCATGGTAGCCGAAGGTTTGAATCCAAAACTGGAAGTAGAAGGGATTGTCTTATCAATGTACGACGCGAGGCTAAGAATGGCGAACATGGTGATTGATGAAGTTAGAAATTCACTCTCAGACAGGATATTCGAAACCATCATTCACAGGAATTCAAAAATCGGTGAGGCCCCAAGTTTGGGTCAACCTGTGATCTTGTATGATGTGGCTTGTAAAGGATCTAAGAATTTTCTCAATCTTGCCAACGAATTTTTAAAATACAACGAGACAGAAATTTCAGCATAATGGCAAAGAGCAAGGACAAAATAGGAAAAGGACTAAGGGCACTTATCTCTAATATCGATAAACCCAGCACAACTGCCAAGGAGAAAAAACAGATCGTTGAGAAATTAAATCAAGGCATCAATGAAATTGATATCACCTTGATAGAAGCCAATCCGTTCCAACCTAGAACCGAATTCAAAGAAGAAGAACTAAAAGAGCTTGCTGCGTCGATCAAAGTCCACGGATTAATTCAACCAATTACCGTAAGGGCCGTTGGTGGAGATAAATTCCAAATCATTTCTGGTGAAAGAAGGTGGCGTGCATCAAAGCTCGCTAAACTCAAAAAAATTCCAGCATATATCCGAGTGGCCGATGATCAAGGATTGCTTGAAATGGCCATTGTCGAGAATATCCAAAGAGAAAATCTCAACGCGATCGAAGTGGCTGTATCTTTTCAAAGACTTATTGATGAATGTAAAATAAGCCACGAAAACTTAGGAACCAGGGTCGGGAAAAGTCGAAGTTCGGTCACCAATTTTTTGCGTCTACTCAAGCTTCCTGTGAATATCCAGAAATCATTGAAAGAAGGAGAAATCAGCATGGGACATGCCAGAGCATTGATTGGGATCAAGCCAAAAGAAGCGCAATTAGACATCTTTCGTAAAGTACTTAATGTAGGTTTGTCGGTGAGAGCAACAGAAGAATTGATCCAATCCTATAAGGGAAAATCAAAGAAAAGCAGCGGTTCAGCTACAGTTAAAAAGCATCCGCAAGTGGTCAAGATTGAGAAAAGACTTTCTTCTTTCTTTGGCACCAAAGTAAATCTCAAACGCAACACCAAAGGCAAAGGCTTCATTCAAATTCCGTTTTCTTCCGACGATGAATTGAATGAAATTCTCGATAATTTGGATTATTGAAAAAAGGTGAAATTATTCAATGCTTCTTCTTCGGGCTACGCAAACGA
The DNA here is from genome assembly GCA_020629535.1 of Saprospiraceae bacterium. Lineage (GTDB taxonomy): Bacteria > Bacteroidota > Bacteroidia > Chitinophagales > Saprospiraceae > JAHDBF01. Next base: position 4,022 of record JAHDDD010000270.1, on the reverse strand, counting down.
AGGAGAAACCTTCACGTCTTTTGTCTCCTTATTATAAACATAGAATCCTTCCCCACTCTTTCTTCCTAGTTTTCCTGCCATGACCATATTTGTCAACAAAGGACATGGAGCATATTTAGGATTGTTGAAACCGTCGTACAAAACCTTCATGATCGCGTGACAAATATCAAGACCAATAAAGTCTGCCAATTGAAGTGGACCCATTGGGTGAGCCATTCCTAATTTCATGACGGTGTCAATTTCTTCAACGCCAGCGACTCCTTGGTAGAGTGTGTAAATAGCTTCATTGATCATTGGCATCAAGATTCTATTGGCGACAAAGCCAGGATAATCGTTTACTTCGACAGGTACTTTTGATAATTTCTTTGATAGCTCGACAACAGCCTGAGTGGTCTCGTCAGATGTGGCATATCCTCTGATTATTTCAACCAATTTCATCACAGGAACAGGATTCATAAAATGCATACCTATGACTTTGGTCGGTCTGTTGGTGGCACTTGCAATCTTTGTGATGGAAATAGATGAGGTGTTGCTTGCTAGGATGCAACTTGGCTTGGTGAGTTCATCAAGTTGCTTGAATATTTTGAGTTTTATCTCCTCATTCTCTGTGGCAGCTTCAATGACAATATCTGCATCTTCCACTGCAGATTTCATATCCGTAGACGTCGTTATATTGCCGATGGTTTGCTCTTTCGTTTCTTCTGAAATTTTTTCTTTAGCGACCATTCTCCATAAATTCTTATCAATGGTTTGAATAGCTGACTCCAAGGCATCATCAGAAATATCGCAAAGGTAAACCGAGCATCCGTTCATGGCAAAAACATGTGCAATACCATTTCCCATGGTTCCTGCACCGATAACTGTAACTTTATTCATTGTCATTGTTGTTTCTCCTTAAATTTGTGATTCTTGTTCTATGAATGGTAAGCACAAATGTAAAAGATTATTGGCGCTGTCAGTCTTTCTGATTGGTATTATTTCTATGACTTTCGGTCAAATTGATGAAGAGATTGACTCTCTGCTTATTGAAGAAATAAGTGCATTGGTATATCTTGATTCAATAACGATCACTCCAGATGATGATCAATTGGATGTGGATTCTTTTGTGCAGCTTGTACTAAAAGACGAATCCTTTTACAAGGCCTTTCAGAATCTGCGAACCAATAGCTACAGCTTTGACCATTCGGTGAATTTTGTTGGCCGTAAAAATAACTCAGTTGCCTCTTATGAAGGATTACACCATCAGACCATGGTCAATGATTCCTGCAGAGAAATGAGCATCAAATCTAAGGCAGTCAAGGGGAAATATTACAAACGGAAAAATTACAGATATTTCACAAGTAGGATGATTGACCGTGTCTTTTATAGCCATGGTACCGAATGTTACCAAATTGGGAAAAGAAGGAACTTTGAGTCATTGGGAAAATTCGAGCAACAAGTAGAAAAACTAAAAATCCTGATTTTTAAGCCCGGAAGAAGCATTGATTTGCCCTTAGTAGGTGAAAAATTGAACATTTTCGATCCGAAAATGAGGAAATATTACAATTATTCAATCTCAAAACTTCCTCATAAAAATAATAAGAATGCTTTTATCTTTGAGGTCGCAGTAAAGCCAGAATTTATTGACAATAAGGGAGATATCATTCTCAGGAATATGACGACTCTTTTTGATGAAGATAATTTTCAGGTTTTAGAGAGGAAATATCATTTGAAAACTAAAAATCTTCTGTATTCTTTTGATATTGAAATATCTGTAAACTTAACCAAATTGAATTTTAATTACATTCCAAGCTTCGTTGGTTATAATGGATTTTGGAAGCTTCCAGCGAAGCGTGCAGAAAAATGTACTTTTAATTTTGAATTCATAGACTTCAAATCCAAGAATTGAGGGCAATAGTAGATAGTGGATCGACCACAAGTAAATGGGCCATTTGCGATGAGAGCCTTGAGATGATTGATGAGTTTCAACTCAAAGGAATCAACCCTACTTCAAATCCTGATAGCTTATTAGAATTTTCTAAGATTCCGATAGATTACAAGCAAAATATCAATGAGGTTTTTTATTACGGTTCTGGCGTGAATACCCCAGAATCAAAAGCGAGGATTATTGATGCGTTGAAGAATGAAATCCCGCTTGATTATGCTGAAATAGAGAATGATCTCCTTGGTGCCTGCAGGGCTGTTTCTCCTGATGAAGAAAGCATCGTAGTAATCCTTGGGACAGGCACAAACGCCTGTTACTTTGATGGCAAAGAAATTGGTGAAAAATTACCAAGCCTTGGTTATCTCTTTGATGATTATGGATCTGGCTATCACATTGGAAGAGAAGTGATCATCCGATATTTTTATAAAAAAATGCCAGCAGAAGATCTTGAGTTGTTTGAATCTGAATATGGTGGAAGCAGAGATGAAATCATCACTCCCATTTATAATACATTGACCCCAAATTCAAAAATTGCCTCCTACTCGGCCTTTCTTTCAAGATGCTCTGACGAACTAAGGCACTCTATTTGCAATTACATCTTTACCAGATTCCTGGACAAGAAAATTGCACCCATTTCAAATAGTAAGAATCTCAAGTTAAACTTCATCGGCTCTATTGCTTTTTACTTTAGAGAAGAATTGGAAGCTACATGCCGAGAGAAAGGATTTGAATGTGGAAAATTCGTTCGAAACCCACTTAAACTAATAGTAAAATATCATCAACATAGATGAGTAAGACAAAGAAAATAAACAAAGTGGCTGTGTTCACTTCCGGAGGAGATGCCCCGGGTATGAATGCTGCCATCAGATCTGTGGTGCGTACTGCCATAAGTCAAGATCTTCACATCTTTGGTATAAATCAAGGATATCATGGCATGATTGAAGGTGACATCATCAGACTCGAAAGAAAGGATGTAGGAAACATTATTCAACGTGGAGGTACCATTTTAAAGACTGCACGTTCACAAGAATTCATGACCAAAGAAGGACGTGAAAAAGCATACGACTCTTTGATGGCTTATGATATTCAAGGATTGGTAGCTATTGGAGGGAATGGCACATACACAGGTGCGTTAAAATTCGGAGAGGAGTTTAACATCCCTATTGTGGGACTTCCTGGCACCATTGATAATGATATATTTGGAACTGATTTTTCCATTGGTTTTGATACTGCCATCAATACAGCCGTTGAGGCCGTTGATAAAATTCGAGACACAGCAGATTCTCACAATAGACTTTTCTTCATCGAAGTAATGGGGAGGCATTCTGGATTCATCGCATTGTATACGGGCATCGGAAGTGGATCAAGTACGATTTTCCTTCCGGAAATTGAAAATGATATCGAGGACCTCATACAACTGTTAAAGAAAGAAGGAAGAAGAAAAAAATTGTTCAACCTGGTCATCGTTGCTGAAGGAAATAAAAACGGCGGAGCAATGGAAATTGCCTCAAAAGTCAAAGAACAAATTACGGGCTTTGATGTAAAGGTAGCTGTGATTGGACATCTTCAAAGAGGTGGTTCGCCCACAGCCAACGATCGTGTGCTGGCAAGTAGACTTGGCCACTCAGCTATCGAACAATTGATTAGTGGAAAAGGTGGAGTCGCAGCAGGTCTTGTTAACGGTAAAGTGGTGTTTACTCCCTTTAAAGATGCTATCAGTAAAACCAATCCATTGAACAAGGATCTGATAGAAATGGCTCAGCTACTCGCTCTTTAATGGAAATTCTTGTAGTATATTCTACATTTTCTTCCATAGATTCTGCTCAGGAAATTTGTAGCAAATTGATGGAGCTCAAGCTCATTGCTTGTTTCAATTTAATGTCTGCAAAATCGAATTACATTTGGCAAGGAAACCTATGTAAAGAGGACGAGACGATTGCCATCATGAAATCAAAAATAGATAACCAGCATTCCATTGAATCCAAACTCAATGAATTACATCCATACGATGTTCCATGTATTTTAAGTTGGAAGGTGCATGCAAATGAGACTTATGCAATGTGGGTCGAAGAATGCTGTGATTATCAAAGAAAATAAT
>JAHDDD010000008.1:29121-33481 GCA_020629535.1 Saprospiraceae bacterium | reverse complement strand
CCATTTTGCCTTCCGGCGAAATTCCAGAAGAAGTATCGCCAATACATCCAACCCATCTGATACTTAAAGAAGAATTGCATGTTATAGCCAAAGCCTGGAGCTCCTCTTAATTTCCTTCCATTCATGTATTCATACCAATTGGCATGAAGTTCCGGTCTAGGACCATCTGTGTGTCCAATTCTTGGTAGGAATATTTTATCGCTGTCTTTAAAGACATAGTCTAATTTCTCATCAACGATCTTGTATGTGTCTCCTACTCTTCCATATCGATCTTCTCTTACCAAGTCTTCCGGCTCAGCACGGAAATGAGGACCAAACAATAATGGTCTTTCTCCATATTGCTCTCTGTTCAAATAAGGCAACAAACGTAAAGCATCACTTGGTACGTTCATATTGATTGGTGTATCAGCATTTGCTCTGATGACTATCACACCAATGGTTGAAAAGCCAATGACAACCATCATTGCCGCCATTGTCAATAAATTGAGGATAGGTTTTGTGTTTTTATGTGAATACCAAAACAAAAAGCCTGCTACAAGACCGACAATAAGAATGGTAAAGATGAGCCCTGAATGAAAAGGCATTCCTAAACTTCTGACTGCAAATAATTCGAAGGTTTTCCATAATGTGGGTATCCCAACTATTACAACCTTCTGAACAAAATAAATAGCCGCGACTCCAGCCAACAAAGCCAAAATCAACCCGCTAAGTTTAGTTTTTTCGTATTTCTTAAAATACACCAACATTGCAATCGCAGGAAATGTCAAAAGACTCAAAAGGTGAACACCTATTGAAAGACCTCCTAAATACGCTGTTAGTACCAACCATCTATCATTGATTCTATCATTCGGTAATGAATACCATTTAACTGCAGACCATAAAGTTACAGCTGTAAACATGGTGGACATCGCATACACCTCTCCTTCCACTGCAGAAAACCAGATAGAAGAACAAAAAGCCGTGGCCAATCCTGCTACAAGACCTGCAAAACCCAAAGCCATATTCTGTGAGCCATTGGTCTCTCCTTCTCTACCTTCCAAAGTCATCTTGCCGAACAACATTGTGATCCTTGACACAAAAAATGCCGTGAAGGCCGTACAAACGCCCGACATCAAATTGACCGCAAAGGCAATATTGGCAGGATCATCAGAAATAAGCGAGGCAATCCAGGTAAAAAACCGACCTATAATCATGAATAGAGGTGCACCTGGCGGGTGAACAACCTGAAGTTTATAGGCTCCGAGAATAAATTCTCCGCAGTCCCACAAACTACCTGTACGCTCTGCTGAGAAAAAGTATACAATAAGCGCTATGGCGAAAACCGCCCAGCTGCTCATTTTTTTGACATTTGAAAATGAATTCATTCTAAAAATGTGATAGTAGAACAGATTGGTTCGCGCACAAAATTAACAAAATATAGCAGTGCTTATTGCTTATATCCAAATGAATCCGATATAAGTACCCAATTGATATATGAATGGAAGATTCCTAAACCTTAGGATCGAAATTTTTCAAATAATCGTGGCTGATTTTCACACTATCTAAAGGCTCTATTCCTCGAAAATCATCTTGCTCTACATAAAAGTATTGCATACCTGATTTTTCCTTGTTTTGGAAGATCGGCGCCCAATCAATGATTCCGGAACCCACTTCAGTAAAAAAGGCGTCTGGCGTATCGTCCATATCCTTAACATGCCAATATGGAAAACGCCCCGGATATTTATTGAAAAGGTCGACACTATCAGCGTTGCCTTTCTTTACCCAAAAGTGATCCATTTCGAAAGCGACCAGCTTGGGGTCTGTGTTTTCTATCATGTATTCGTATGCTACAACACCATCAAAGTTTTCGAATTCAAACTCATGATTATGATAGCCCATTTGGATACCGTACTCCTTTGCTTTTTCTCCACACGTATTCAATAACTCGACCAGTTCTTTGTATTTATCCAGTCCATCTCTTTCTTCAGGTGCAATCCATGCAAGAATCATTGACTTTTGACCCATCTCAGCTGCATCTTTTAACGCACCTTCCCAACCGTTGGTCATAGTATTTTTGGTCTCAGGATTTTGCTTGCCGGTTTGGGTGTGTCCGCTTTGCATTTCAAGATCTAAATCTGCAAGGACTTTTTTGAACTCCATCGGTGACATTCCATAAAACTTGCCTTCACTATAGCCTGCACATTCTACATCTTTGTAACCAATGTCTGCCAACAATTTTAAAGTGCCGATGGGGTCTTCATTCATTGCGTTTCTGACGGACCAGAGCTGCAATCCGATTTTGCCCACACCACCCGTTTTAGCCTTAGCCTTACAATGTAAAAGTGTCAATGCTCCTACTGAAAGCATACCAGTTGATTTTAAGAACGGTCTTCGTTTCATTATTCAAGCTATTTGCGAATAAGGTACGTTTATTTTTTCAATTGAAAAACAATGCAAATCTGGCTTTCTTTTCACCTCTCATTCATTTATCCATATAATTCCTCAACGATCTGCGACTTATCGAAACCGAGGGCCAAAATGTTTTGCTTCGCTTCATCAACCATCTTCTGCCAACCGCATAAATAAAACATCAAATTTGTATCTGCAGAAGTGTATTTCTGTTGATAAATATCGTGGACATAGCCTTGATATTCATTATAGCTTTCTCTGGATAATGCTATGTCAAACTTGAAGCTTTCATTGTCACTTGCAAGTTTTTTCCATTCATCATGATAAAGAATGCCACTTTCATATCGGGTCCCGAATATCAAATGAAGATTTTTATGTGGAATGTTTTGTTCTTGAATATGATGAAGCATTGACCGAAAAGGTGCGACCCCGGTGCCTGTGCAGATCATGACCAGATTCTTATCGATGATTTCAGGCAGTGTAAAAACTCCGTCTGGTCCTTTCATTTTCAATGTATCTCCAACATTGATTTCATCAAAAAGATAGGTCGTTGCTTTGCCGAAAGGCACCCTGACAATGACCAATTCTATAACATTTCCACCATTTGGATGGTTAGCAATGGAGTAACTTCTCCAGCGATCCAGTCTTTTTTCCCCAATGGGCAAATCAAAGGTGACAAACTGGCCTGGATTAAATTCAAATATGTCGATATCTTGGATTTCAAGCCAGAAACTTCTGGTTGTTTCTGACCTGTCAATGGTCTTAATTATTTTGGCTTCTTTCCACCTCGGCATTCTTATTGTTTTCTAATTAACCAATTGGAACATATAACAGTTTTGGTACTTTATATTGTTGTAATTTTGCCGCGCAATTAAAAGATTTTTGGAAAAGGAATTCGATACGAAAGAAGAGGAAGAAATCTTGGAGTCGATAGACTCAAGAAAGATCATTTTGCCCATTTTATTGGGTGTTGGGGTGATTGCTTTGTTGATCTGGTACCAATTTGATCTTGATGAATTCCTTAAAATCGAATGGGGCGGTCGGGTGATTAAATACACCTTTTTTGCCGTACTTGTATATTTACTAAGGCATCTTTTCATTTCTTACAGGCTTAGAATTCTATCTAGTAAATTCTTTTCATGGTCGAAAAGCATAGAATTGGCCTTTATTTGGGAATTTGCTTCTGCTGTATCACCTACAGCCTTGGGTGGAAGTGCAGTAGCATTGGTTATGCTGGCACAAGAAAAGCTTTCTGCTGCAAGAACTGTAACATTGGTTCTCTATGCGGTAACCATTGATACCATCTTTTTTATCATCACTTTGCCAATACTATTTTATACACTCGGCCCGATCAGCATTCGCCCAGAGGCCCAAAGTCTGGCTGATCTTGGAAATATTTGGACATTAGGATTGGCATTCTACTTTGCGGTCGTGGCTTATGGAGGATTGTTTCTAGCAGGAATTTTTAAACCCGGTATCATTCAATATTTATTGAAAGGAGTGGCAAAATTACCATTCATCAATAGATGGAAAGATGGTATTCATAATACTGCCGATGATATTGTCGTGAGTTCTGCTGAACTACGGAAACAATCTTTCGGCTGGCATGCGAAAATCTTCTTCTCCACATTTATGATTTGGATATTGAGGTTCCTTACGGTGAATTTTGTAGTCGTAGCCATGACTGATTTGAATATTACAGAATGGTATGATCAATACCTCATTTATGCCAGATCTGAGATGATGCACAACTACACTCAATTCATCCCGACTCCGGGAGGTGCAGGCGCAATGGAGTTCTTGTTTGGTGGATTTTACTCAGATTATATTAATAAAGGTATTTCATCGATTGTTGCATTGATATGGAGGTTGGTAACGTATTACCCGTATTTGTTCCTTGGCTTAATTATCGTCCCTAACTGGTTGAGGAAAATATTGATAAGAAGACGGAGAGAAGCGAAGAAGAAAAAGA
>JAHDDD010000008.1:17514-29021 GCA_020629535.1 Saprospiraceae bacterium | reverse complement strand
AACTGGTTGAGGAAAATATTGATAAGAAGACGGAGAGAAGCGAAGAAGAAAAAGAGAAAAGGAGGAAAATGATTCTACAATAAATCAAAAATCATTTTCTAAACCTCTTTCGCCAGAACTCATGAGATTAAAATTTCCTTAAAGTATAAGCAATTTATTTCTCAAATTCGCTCCATCAGAATTTCATTGTCACATTCAATACACATCAATGAAATTGTATCCTCGTCCATCACTGTCATAGTCACTGCTACCCATTCAAATTCACCGTTTATATATCTCATTTTCATTTCTGCATCATAAGTAGAAATGTCTCTGGTCTGGATTTTTTTTATGTGGACTTCTCCAGGCTCAAATCCAAGATCATTTTCTGGTACTTTATCCATGACAAATTCATCCGATAGGACAAAATAATTGTAGTATAAGTCTTTATCAGCTGAGGTTGTTGCTCCCAGTTTTTCACCACCCACTTGCCTTCTAAGACATTCGAAACAGGGTGATGGTATCTATCATCCCCATTACCAAAAGTACATACTACATCTGTAATACAAGAGGAGATAACACCTAAAAGAAGAAAAAGAAGAACGAATACATTAAATACTGTTTTCATTTACAATATGATTAATAAGTTAAGAAAGTTGTTCCTATATATACCTGTTCTCCTTCTTTAAAGGAGGTAAATGAAAACACATCGGAATTAAGTTTTTGATCTTGCAAAAAGGAAAAATTAAAGTGCCTGCTTAATACTCAATGAAACCCTGGCTCTTTCTTTGTCAATGTCTATGACCTTTACTTGAACCTCCTGGTTTAATTGTAATTCCTCCGCAGGATCTTTAATGAATCTATTGGCAATTTCAGAAATGTGGACCATCCCAGATTCTTTGATGCCAATATCGACAAAGGCGCCAAACTTAGTCAGATTATTGACCACTCCCGGCAGGATCATCCCAAGGCTTAAATCTGAAATACTGTTGATCGTGTTTGAAAATTGAAATGCTCTGGCTTCTCCTCTCGGATCAAGACCCGGACGAAGCAATTCTTTTTGGATATCTTTTAGAGTAGGAAGACCCACATCATTAGTGACGAATTTGTTCAAGTCGAGCGTTTTGATGGCTTCTGTATCACGGATCAATTGTTCCATTTCCAAGGACTTGCTTTTAGCCATCTTTTTCACCACAGTATAACTTTCAGGATGGACTCCTGTATTGTCAAGTACATTTTTCCCGTCACGAATTCGAAGAAAACCTGAGGCTTGCTCAAAGGCCTTCTTTCCCATTCGAGGAACTTTCATCAATTCCTTTCTTTCTGTAAAGGCCCCTATTTCAGATCGGTATTCGATGATGTTTTTCGCGAGTGTTGGTCCTAGACCAGAAACATATTGTAATATGTGTTCACTTGCAGTATTCAAGTTTATCCCAACTGCATTGACGCATGAAACCACCGTTGCATCCAAGCTTTCCTTCAGCATGCTTTGATTTACATCATGTTGATATTGTCCGACACCGATCGATTTAGGATCAATTTTGACCAGTTCAGCCAATGGGTCCATCAAACGTCGTCCAATGGAAACAGCGCCACGAACCGTCACATCCTTATCCGGAAATTCTTCTCTTGCAATTTTAGATGCAGAATAAATGGATGCTCCACTTTCGTTCACAAAAAAAACTTCAGGATTGTTTTCCAGCTTTATTGATTTTATGAATTGGTAGGTTTCTTTCCCTGCGGTACCATTGCCAATAGCGAAAGCTTCTACCTTAAACTTGCTCACAAGCTTTGAGATTGAATCAACCGATTTTTGATAATCTGATTGAGGTGGATGAGGAAAGATGGTGTCATTGTGAACCAACTCACCATTGACATTAAGCAGCACTACTTTGCATCCGGTCTTGAATCCTGGATCAAGAGCGAGAATATTTTTAGAACCAAGAGGGGCAGCCAAAAGGAGTTGCTTTAAATTTTTGACGAAAACATCAATGGCTTCTTTATCTGCTTTTTCCTTGGCTCCTTTTCTAAATTCATTTGAAATAGACGGATATAGAAGTCGCTTGAGGGCATCATTGATCGTTTCTGCAAGCTGATCACCAGTATCTGAGTTTCTGTATTTAATCAACCGTCTTTCTAAGACATGCTGTGTACGTTCATGATCAATGCCGATTTTTATTCGTAGAAACCCTTCAGACTCTCCCCTCAACATAGCAAGAAAACGATGTGATGGAATTCGATCAAGCCTCTCTGAAAGTTCAAAATACTGTTTGAATTTTGCTGCCTGTTCCTTTTTAGATTTTACAACTTTAGACTCTATGATTGCATGTCTTTTAAAAAGATCGCGAAGCTGCTCCCTAATTTCTCCTTGCTCACTAAACCATTCTGCAATGATGTATCTAGCGCCTTGCAAAGCATCTTCTTCAGTCTTTACTTTTGAACTTACAAACTTTTGAGCCTCTGAAAAAAGATCACCTCTTCGCTGTTGATATATGAAATTTGCCAATGGTTCAAGACCGGATTCTTTAGCGACGGTAGCCTTCGTTTTTTGCTTCTTCTTAAATGGTAAGTAGATATCTTCCAATAAGAGAGAGTCCCAACAGTCTTCGATCTTTGATTTCAGTGAAGGATCCAATTTGCCTTGTTCTTTGATGGCTGAGATGATGGTCTCTTTTCTCTTTACAAGAGCATTGAGTTTGTCGAATTCTTTCTTGATATCAGCTATTTGGACTTCATCTAAAGAGCCGGTTTTTTCTTTCCTATATCTGGCAATAAAAGGAACAGTTGCTCCCTCACCAAAAAGGACTAACGTATTGTGTATGCTTTTTCCTGAAATATTTAGTGTACTAGAAATTAATTCTACAAAAAGAGAATCCATAGATTATTCTTCAAATAATTTTAATTGTTTGTCAGGTGGATATAGTTGGAAGCTTTTACGATGTAAAGGTGTTATGCCATTCAATACGATACCTTCCCGATGAGCTATCGTGGGATAGCCTTTGTTTGAGGTCCATTGATAATGAGGATACTCTTTGGCTTTTTTGACCATATATTTGTCTCGGCTGACCTTTGCCAAAACAGAAGCTGCAGCGATAGACAAATATTTATCATCACCTTTTATAACACACACATGTTGTATGTCTTTATATTGATGAAATCGATTTCCATCGACAAGAATAAGTTCGGGTTTCTCCTTTAATTTATCAATCGCCTTATGCATGGCTCGAATAGATGCATTGAGAATATTGAATTTATCAATTTCTCTTGGACTACATTTAGCGACAGCCCAGTACATTGCTTCCTTTTTTATCTGTTTGGAAAGGACCTCTCGCTGGGTTTCGGTCAACTTCTTCGAGTCCCTCAATTGATCATTCTTATAAGACTTTGGCAATATAACTGCTGAGGCAAAAACAGGTCCAGCAAGGCATCCACGACCAGCTTCATCACAGCCTACTTCTATCAAATCATCCGTATATTGAGAGCGCAACATTTGCCGAAATTAACTTTCAAATTAATAATACTACAATAGAACTTTGAAAAAATGGAGTTTATTGATGTGTTGATCTCCGTGGTACTTGCTTTTATCATGTTTGGTGTGGGTACTTCCCTATCGGTCAATGATTTTGAAGAGGTACAAAACAAACAAAAAACCTACTTGTATGGACTTTCAATGCAAATGTTGTTTCTGCCACTTCTGGCTTTTGTCATCTGTAGTTTGGTGAATATTCCTCCGCCGTTAAAAATTGGAATCATCATCTTATCACTCTGTCCGGGTGGCGCTACTTCCAACTTCATTTCCTATTTACTCAATCTAAAAACCGCACTCTCCATCAGTTTGACTGTAGTGAATAGTTTCCTGATTTTGTTCACCATCCCACTTGGGGTAAATCTTGCAAGTAAGTACTATCTGGAACAGAGTTCAACAGTTCATCTTTCATTTTCGGAAACGACGCTCAATGTTTTGTTGATTATTCTTTTGCCTGCCTTTTTGGGAATGGTGACAAAAAGTAAGTTTCCCAATTTTGTTCAAAATTTCAAAAATCCTATAAAGTTTGCGGCGACCATTTTATTGGCTTTGGTTTTTATCATCAAATTTTTTGCTGGTGAAGATCAGGGCGGAACTGGAATTTCTACCCAAGATATTTTTGTTCTGTTGCCAGTTGTTTTGACACTACATTTTCTCTCAATGCTTATTAGCTATTTAGCCAGTGTGGTCATGAATGTAGAACCATACGATTCTGTCACTATTTGCATTGAGGTGGGATTACAAAACACAACTTTGGCTCTTTTAATAAGCAGTGTTATGCTTAGCAATGAAGAATTTGCGAAGCCGGCACTGGTCTACGCCATGTTTTCATTTTTCACGACGTTAGGCTTTGCTTATCTCTTAAAGAGAAGAGTTGATCAAATTAACATTTCTGCTTAATCAATTTAAAAGTATTTTTGTTTCCATTTTAATCAAACCGTAAACATTGACTGAGACCGAAAGCCAAATAAGTAAATTTCTCAAATACCGAAAGTTTCTGATTGGACTCTTTGGCTTGCTGATCATTGCGAGTATGGCTTCTGTTCCATTTCTCAAGTTTTCATTTAGTTTCGAGCAATTCTTCCCCCAAGGTGATGAAGACTTGGCATTTTTCCAGGAATTCATCAAAGATTTCGAAACAGACGATAACTTCCTGATGATTGCTGTCGAAAATGAACCCACAGTTTTTGATTCTGTATTTCTAAATAAATTTTCAGACTTTAGTAAAGATTGTCGTGTATTACCATACGTTACTTCTGCTCAATCGCTTACAGATTTTAAGTTTCCAATAAAGACGCCTTTCGGAATGAGCAGCATAAAGGCAATCCATCTCGACGATGCCAATGCCTTAAAACGAGATGCAGAAAAGATCATGTCTGATGAGAGATTCGTCTACAATCTTATCAGTCCCGATACCACAGCCATGGTTGTGTTCCTCAAAACGGAAGATCAACTTGATATAGAGCCATCCATTGAGTTGATGAATTCTATCAAGCAATTGAATATGGCCTACGGATTCGATGAATATCATGTTCTTGGTCGGGCATATTTTCAAAGCGAACTCTCTCATATGCAAAAAAGAGAGGTGATTGTTTCTACATTAATTGGGGCTCTCTTGGTAGGATTGATATTGAGTTTTATTTTTAGAAAACCAATCCCGATCCTAATTGCTTTCGGTTCTATTGGCGTTGGATTGGTTACGTTTTTTGGACTACTATCATTGCTTGGTAGAGAGTTGAATGCCATTGCGGCATTTTATCCCGTACTCATGCTCATCGTTGGTACTTCCGATGTCATCCACATCATGAGTAAGTATATGGATGAGCTTCGGCTCGGCAAGGATAATGATGCTGCTATTGTGACAACAATTCGAGAGATAGGAATGGCTACTTTACTAACTTCTGTGACCACTGCCGTTGGGTTTCTAAGTCTTCTTACTTCTCGTTTGATTCCAATTCAACAATTTGGAATTAATTCGGCAATGGGGGTTGTGCTTGCGTTTATTTGCACCATTCTTTTCACATGTAGTGTTCTATCACTGGTCCCTAAAGAAAAGATTCTTTATGAACGTAAAAGGGAGGATGTTTGGTCAAATACATTGTCCAGAATAAACACTTTCACAAAAGAAAATGCAAGATTGATCACTATATTAAGCTTGATATTTCTGGTCGTAAGCGCATTCGGTATTTCAAAAATTTCTACCAACTATAATATTGTCAATAATCTTCCAAAAAATTCAAAAATCACTGACGATTTTAAATATTTCGAAGAGGAGTTTGCGGGCTTCAGACCTTTTGAATTTGCGGTGAGTTTAAAAGAAGGTTACAATGTTGATGATTTCAATGTGGTTTCTCAAATAGACAAATTTGATGATTACCTAAAGAGCATACCTAGTATCAGAACTGTGAGTTCAATCTCAAGTATTTACAAATCTATCAATCAGATGTTTGGCGGAAACAAACGTGAGGCATATGCGTTTCCAAATTCTGAAAAAAAATTCGATCAATATCAAAAACTGGCGAGCAAGCTACCAAATCAATTATCCAATACATTGATTTCCAAAGATGGGACCAAAACCAGGGTTTCTGCGAGAATAAGAGACATAGGTGCAGACGCCATCAAAGAACTTGGAGAAGATATCGACAACTGGATCGAAAAAAACCTTGATCTGAGTATCATGTCTATTCGAAGAACAGGCACAGGTCTCATCATGGATAAAAACTCTGTCTACGTTCGAGAAAATCTAGTTCATGGTCTGGGCCTTGGACTTATCATCATCAGTCTGCTGATGGGACTATTATTCAAAAGCTTCAGGATATTATTGATTTCTCTAGTTCCAAACATTTTACCCATGATTTTTGCAGCTGCTTTGATTGGTTATACGGGTATTAAACTGGAGGCCGTTATCTCAATTGTATTTGCCTTGATCTTTGGAATTGCCGTAGATGATTCAATACACTTTTTAAGTAAGTACAAATTGGCCATTGAAAAAACCAAGGATAAAGAGAAAGCCTTGGAAATTACCTTTAGGGAAACAGGAAAAGCCATTTGTTTTACAACGATTGTTCTATTCTTTGGCTTTTTGGTCATGCTCTTTTCCATCCACCCACCAAGTATTGTAATCGGAACATTGATTTCTGTCACCTTGCTGAGTGCTGTTGTTGCCGACTTGTACGTCCTTCCTGTACTCATCAGAAAGTGGATGTGATCCCGAATTAATTTCTAGCAATACGAATTCTCAAAATCCACCATCAAATATAAATTTGATACGCCTTCATCAATAATATGTCATCATTTTTACGTTGAATTACAAACAACGGAAATGAAACAATTATTCTATCTTCTTCTGATCCTCACCCCAATATTCTTTTCATGCAAAAAGCAGGTAACAGAACCACAAGCTGTTCCATACGAATTTGGAAAGTACATTTATGCACATCCAGATCCTTACATCAAGGTAAAAGACAATCTGAAATACTCATTTACCAAAGAGATAACTGATAACTCGAATATCGGAAAGAAAGTGAGTGCAGATATTATCCAAATCAAACCTCAAGTTGAAGGTAAGTTCGTCTACCACGATAAAAAGACCATTCAGTTCGTCGCAGAAGATGCTTTTAATTTCGATCAATTATATCGGATCCATATAGACTTAACCAAATTATTCGATAAAGTCGAGAATATGGACAATCCAATGATTTTCACACATATGACCTTACCGGTGAAAATGAAGTTTAGAAATAAGTCCTTGTCGAGTAGCAGTGCGTCAAGACAAGATGAACAGGAATTTAGTATGACTGTAAATTCATCTGATTTCGTCTCGAATGAAGATATGGAATCATTCTTTTCGTTTAGTCAACGAAACAATAAGGACCTGAAGGTCACATGGACCCATGATAATAGTGGAATGAGCCATGGTCTTTTGGTTCAAAATATTAAAAGGGGTAAGAAATCATCTTCATTAGAAGTCTTGTACAATGGGAAAAAACTAGCTCCTTCTTTTGCTGGTAAATTTAAGTATGAAATTCCTGCAATCGGAGAATTTACAGTAAGCCAAAGTCGAACTGGTGTTGGAAATGTGATTTTTATAAATTTTTCTGATCCAATAGATCCCAACCAAGATTTGAATGGTTTGATTTCCGTCAATGATAGTTATGATGTAAACTATGGCATCAATCAAAATACACTGACCATTAATACAAAAGAAAGTCTTATTGGAGAAGCAGAAATAAAAATTTCAAAATCAGTAAAGAGCATATACAACTCTACATTGAAAGAAGATCACACTTCCAAGTTATATTTTAGTATCCCAGAGCCTTCAGTAAGTTTAAATGACAATGGTGTCATTATTCCAGGAAGTGATAAGACATTGTTTCCCTTTGAAGCTCAAGGGTTGAAATCAATCGATCTTGAGATATTTAAAATCTTCGAAAATAATGTCCTTGAATTTATTCAATCCAATGGTATCAGCAATCAATACCTCCAATCAGGTGTTGGAAGAATAATCCATCAGGAAAAAATTGATCTTCTTGACCTCAATGATGAAGACAATCAATACAATAAAGTTTTATACGCACTTGATCTTTCAAAATTCATCAAGGTGGAGCCTGGAGCTTTGTATCAAATAAGAATAGGTTTCAGAAAAGCATATACTGACCGTGAGTGTACGGTGGAAATTGAAGACAACAGACCTGAACTAAGTAACGATGGAGAGTTCAAAACCATCATGACCTATTTCAGAAATTATGAGGGCTATCAATGGGAACACCAAGACGATCCATGCTATCCTGCCTATTACAACAGAAGTCGCTTTGTACAAAGAAATGTCCTTGGAAGTGATATCGCCTTGTTGGTGAAAGAAGGGACGGATAAAAGTTTGATTGTTTGGGTCAACAACATTCTCAATGGTTCACCAATTGATGGAGCAGAACTTGCTGTTTATGATCGACAAAAACAACTCATAGGAAATTACAGTTCTTATTCAAATGGAACTCAAGTTAAATATGAAGGACAACGTCCCCATTTTATTATTGCAAAATTCAATAATAATTACTCATACCTCAATCTAGAAAAGAGGACTTCCAGAGACCTTAGCAATTTTGATGTTAGCGGTGCGAGTTATTCGAAAAATCAAAAAGGATTCATCTACGGAGAAAGAAATATATGGAGACCCGGAGATACCATCTTCTTAAACTTTATGCTAGATGATTCCAAGAATCCAATACCCAATGAACATCCCATAACGCTAAAATTATATGATAGTCGAAATAAGTTACAGAAAGAAATTACAACGAATCGTCATATAGAAAGAATTTATTCTTTCAACATTCCAACACATACAGACAATCCGACAGGAAACTGGAAAGCCATTGTAGAAGTAGGAAACAACAGTTTTGAAAAAAGGATTAAGGTAGAAACCATTAAACCCAATCGTCTTAAATCAAAACTAGAAATTGAAGATCGAGAATTGAACATTGTAGAAGGTCAAACTATAAAGTTAAATTCTGAATGGCTACATGGAGCAACAGCCGCAAACTTGAAAGCAAAAGTTGATGTTCAGTATACAAATGCAGCTATCTCATTCAAAGATTTTCCAAAATTCGAATTTAGTGATCCTGCAAGAAAAGTGAATGGACAAAAGATATCAATCTTTGATGGTCAATTAAATGAAAAAGGAGAAGCCTCCATGAAGATTAAACTTAAAAGTGGGCACCAACCTCCTGCAAAATTAAAAGCTACTTTCAATACCCGAGTGTATGAAAAAAGTGGAAATTTCTCTGAAAATTACCAAACAAAAACCATTGACCCATACGACGTATACGTCGGTGTGAATCTTGAAAGCAATCGATGGGGATACAAAACATTGGATACAAAAAAGAAAGAGAAAGTCCAGTTTGTTGCTGTCGATTCTCAAGGCAATCCAATATCAAGCAGAAGGCTCAGTGTGGGAATCTATAAATCAAGATGGAATTGGTGGTATCGAAGAAGTGACAACAATATTTACAAATACAATAGTTCTGTCCACACAGGTTCGCTAGAAAAGGACATGGTTGTTACAAATAGTTCTGGTCTAGTTGAATGGTCTCCAAATTCCACTTATCGAGGGCTCCATCTATTAAGAGTTTGTGATGACTTATCAGGCCATTGCTCTGGAGTTATTTTCTATGCGGGAACCAGATGGCAAAATGATGAAAAACAAGGCGGTGCAAGCATGGTTTTCTCAACGGATAAAACCTCATACAAAGTTGGAGAAACTGCAAAAGTCTCTTTCCCATCAAACGCTGATTCAAAAGTGTTGGTATCATTGGAAAACAACTTTAAGGTGATACAGTCCTTTTGGATTGATGGAAATTCTGGTACAACAGATTTCGAATTTACTGTCACAGAAGAGATGACTCCAAACGTATACGTTCATCTGACCAATGTGCAATCATACGAAAGAGAAAATGATTTACCCATTTGTTCATATGGAGTGAAATCAATTGAGGTCTTTGATCCTAAATCAAAATTAGAACCTGTCATAACATCTCCTGCAAGTTTGGAAACAGGCGTTGTCTCCACCATTAGTGTGAGTGAATCTGAAGGGAGGGCTATGGCGTATACGCTTACCGTTGTAGACGAGGGACTACTTGGAATCACAAACTTTAAAACTCCTGATCCTTGGAATCACTTCAATGCAAAGCAAGCATTGGCTGTTAATACTTGGGATGATTACGATAAGATACTGAATCCAAATGGTAATAACATTGCAAAAATATTGACCGTTGGTGGTGACATCGCCAATGAAATAGGTGACCAAAAGGCAAATGCAAATAGATTCAAACCTGTGGTAAGAAATCTTGGAACCTTTTATTTGCAACCGGGCGAAAAGAAAAACCACACGATAAATATTGATAATTACATAGGCGCTGTTCGTGTAATGGTCATTGCCAAAAAAGACCAATCCTATGGCAAGGCTGAACAATCATTGATAGTCAAAAAGCCACTCATGTTACTTACAACTTTGCCTCGTGTTTTGGCACCAGGTGAAGAACTCGCGATTCCAGTCAATGTTTTTGCAAATGAAAAAGACATTAACAATGTGAATGTAAAAATCAATGGCTCAGAACACTTCCAATTCGAACAAACAAGTACCTCTTTAAACTTTTCTCAGACCGGAGATAAATTGGCATACTTTAAAGTAAAGATGTCTGAGCAAGTAGGTCCCGCTAAATTAAATGTGAATGTCTCTTCTGGAAAATATTCCGCCACTGAAGAAATTGAAATTCAAATTGAAAACCCAAACCCTGAAATTTATGCCTTCGATGAAAAAGTATTAAAGCCAAATGATGATTGGAAACTTGATCTCGAAACAATAGGCTCTACCGGTAATGATAAAGTGATGGTCGAATTGAGCACCTTTCCTAACTTCAATCTAAACTCGAGGCTAAATTATTTGATAAGATATCCATATGGCTGTGTTGAACAAACCACTTCTGGTGCTTTCCCACAATTATATCTTGCAGATATCATAGAACTATCTACTGAAAAAAGAGAAGAAATTCGTGACAATATTGCTGGAGCTGTAAACCGTCTTATGAACATGCTAAATTACAACGGCGCATTCAGTTATTGGCCAGGAGGAAATCACTACCATGAATGGGGTACAACATATGCAGGCCATTTTCTACTAGAAGCAAAAAACTTAGGTTATTACGTACCTGATCATTTCTTTGTTAATTGGAAGAATTTCCAAAAGAATGCATCAAGAAATTATACTTCTCCTGTCAATCAAAACAGATATGAAAGAAGCACTGAACTTATACAGGCATACCGTTTATATACTCTTGCCTTAGCAGACGCTGCAGACCTTAGTAGTATGAACAGGCTAAGAACTTCAATTAAGACAAATGACCCTACCGTTTACTTCATGCTCGCAGCAGCGTATGCAAAAATAGGACAAAATGAAATAGCTAAGGACATCATCAAAGAGCTAAATCTTAGGATTGGTTTCCTAATGCAC
>JAHDDD010000008.1:1259-17504 GCA_020629535.1 Saprospiraceae bacterium | reverse complement strand
ATAGAAGTAAAAGATTATGTTGAACTTTCCGGAAGCTTTGGTTCAAAATTAAGAGATGAAGCGATCTTAGCTATTGCAATGAATGATATAATGGGTGAAGAGAGAACCACCAGCTTGATTCTTAAGATTGCTAAGGAACTGGCAAAAAAACGTTGGTACAACACGCAAGCCACATCTTTCGGTCTCCTTGCTATCGGTAAATACTTAAAGAATAAAGACAAAGGACCCGTAAGTTATGAGCTACACATTGACGATGGGTTGGTGACTGATGTTACCACAAATACACATCTGGATAATCTGGAATTCGATCTTGAAAAAACACAAGCCTGGAGAATAAAAAATAAATCTAATGCAGAGCTGTATGTGACCATAACCAGAAAAGGCAAACCCGAAATGATTGCTCAACAAGACGTTGAAGAAAATCTAAAAATCCGAATTTCATACTTGGACTCCAATGGCAAATCTTTAGATGTGAGTAATCTACCTCAAGGAACAGATTTTCAAGCTGTCGTTAATATAACAAATCCAGGTACGCGTTTTGCCGAATTAGATGAACTTGCTCTTGATCAATTTATTCCTTCAGGATGGGAAATCAGAAATGATCGTGTAGCTGATATTGGCTCTTCTGAATCTCTATCTTATGATTACAGAGACTTTCGCGATGCTAGTGTGCACACTTTTTTTGATCTAAAACAGAATGCCCCAACCAAGGTCTTTAGTATTGATCTGACAGCAAGTTACGCAGGCAAGTTCTTCCAACCTGATATTTCATGCCATGCGATGTACGACAAAAGCATTTTAGCAAGAAGATCGGGTCAATGGGTAGAAGTTAGGCCTAACACAAATGAAGAATTGTAATGAAGAAGTTCAAGAAATTCACATTATTATTCTTCATAGGATTTGCAATTTGGTTTCTTATCCCACCTGAAGATCTGTTCGATGAACCATTGTCAACGGTCGTCGAAGATGAAAATGGCAAATTGCTTGGCTGTAGAATTGCTGAAGATGATCAATGGCGTTTCCCTTTGATTGATACTTTGCCTAATACTTTTATTGAATGTATGACGACCTACGAAGATGAACGATTTTTTCAACACCCAGGTGTCGACCCAATCGCAATTGTTAGAGCTATGGGTCAAAACATTCGAAGCAAAAAAATTGTAAGCGGAGCAAGTACATTGACTATGCAATTGATGAGAATGTCGAGAGCCAAGTCTAAAAGATCTTTGAAGCAAAAGATTATTGAATCACTGCTCGCATTGAAATATGACTTTCATTATTCAAAAGATTACATTTTAAAATTATACGCTACTCATGCCCCTTTCGGGGGAAATGTTGTCGGTTTAGAAACTGCAGCATGGAGATATTATTCAACGTCTCCTGAAAATTTATCATATGCACAAATGGCTTCTCTGGTTGTCCTCCCAAACAATCCTTCCATGGTGCATCCGGACCGGAATAGACAAACCTTGTTAAATAAAAGAAACTTCGTCTTAAAAAAGCTTTTTGATAATGGTGTTCTAAACGAAATGGATTACAAATTGGCTGTGGAAGAAGATTTGATGACAAGAACCTATCCGTTGCCTAATCACGCACCTCATTTAGTAGAGTTTCATGATCGAATGGGCAATGATAACAATCCAAGAATTAAATCAACCTTAGACTTTTCACTTCAAAAGAAAGTAAATTCTATCATTGATTTTCATCACTCATTGAATGAGCAAAAAGAGGTCCACAACGCTGCAGCCATAGTATTGGAGAATAAAACAGGGAAAATAAAAGCATACGTAGGCAATGCTCCTAACTCAAAACAAGAAGTATTCAACGATATGATCGTATGTGCCAGAAGTTCTGGCAGCATATTAAAACCGATTCTCTATGCATTAGCCATTGACAAAGCATTGATTACTCCTGATCAGTTGATCAATGATTTACCCATTGACTATAATGGATTTGCTCCTAGAAATTATAACAAACAATTCAGCGGAGTGGTCCAGGCTTCGAACGCACTTTCCCAATCGTTGAATATTCCCTTCGTAAATTTATTGCAACAATATGGCGTTCATCATTTCTTAAATGAATTGTCACAGATGGGATTCGAAACCATTTCAAAAACACCAGAACATTATGGTTTATCACTGATTTTGGGTGGAGCTGAAGTAAACTTATTGAATTTAGCAGAAGCGTATTCAAGCCTAACATACATTCATGATCATTACATTGACCATGATAGTAAATTGCCAACGCATATTCCTGTCGTTAGTTATCTCCAAGACGAATCCATCAAGACCAATCACATAAAAATAACGCCTGGGAGTATTCATCACATGCTAAAAGCAATGGAAAAACTCTCAAGGCCTGATCAGGAAGGTGGTTGGGAAATATTCAATTCGGCACAAAACATTTCGTGGAAAACAGGAACATCCTTTGGCAACAAAGACGCCTGGTCTGTTGGACTAAACAAAAACTACACGGTAGCTGTATGGGTCGGCAATAGCTCTGGTGTTGGAAGGCCAGATATCATTGGAGCAGATTTGGCAGGTAGCATCTTGTTTGATGTCTTTCATCAACTTGGAGGTGCTGCGCCATTTGAAAAACCTTTTGATGACCTTATTGAAAAAACGATTTGTTCAAAGTCGGGTATGATTGCTGGTCCTCATTGTCCAGAGTCAACGTTGGGATGGTTACCTCATTCATCAAAGAGAACCAAGCCATGTAATTTTCATCAAAAAATATTTGTAGACAATCGTGATGGTAAAAGAGTAAATCTAAGTTGCTCGGATATGACTGAGATGATAGATACTTCATGGTTTGTGTTAAACGCTGCACAATCACACTATTATAAAAGACACAATCATGATTTTGAACCATTGCCAAATTTTAAACAAGGATGTGATGGCAGTGAATCCACTGAGTCAATTTCTATTTTGGATTTAGCACATGATAGTAAGATCTATCTACCAGTAAATAATGATGGTGAAAAAGAAAAATTGATTATCCAGGCAAGTCATATTTATGATCAAGATACTATCTATTGGCATGTCAATGGAGATTTTCTAAAATCTACATTCGATGATCATAGCGTGGCACTTGATCTCAATGTGGGTCGAAATAAAATCAAAATCGTTGATAATGATGGAAATACATCAACAACAGTTTTTGAAATCTTGAACTAATGAAGTAAGATTATTTCCAGTTGAAACTTTCGATCATATCCGTGACATCTTTCTTTACGAAATTCAGTACTGGCGCAATCGAATCAGGGTTTACTTCACTATTGAAATACAAGCTACCTCTGAAAAAATGCTGTGTAGAATCCGTCATAAAAAACTGGACCGGAGCAGCAACAGGACCATCCATTTCAAACATCAATCCGTAGAGTTCGGCCTCAGGATTTTCAATGATTTGCTCTCTTCTGTAACTCGCTTTATCATTATGCTTACCTGCCATTTTAAATGCATCAATGATGAGTTCATCCAAGTGTTCTCTGTCCTTTATTTCTATGTAACTAAAGTGAAGTTGACTATTTATCTCTTCAGAAGTTAGATCAAACCAACATGGATGTTTTGGTTTGTCTTCAAAAAAATAATTGTCCTTCTCTATTTCAAAATAATCAGGATATTTAAAATTGAGTGGGCAATACGCTTCCTTAAAGTCAATGATGTTTCTTTCCGGGTACGTCACCTTTGGGTACATACGTGGCTTCGGAATCGTGACAGAGTTTTGTTCACAAGAAAATAAAAGCAATGCGATGATCGGAAGGAATCTCAATTTCATCTTTCGAGAATGGTAAATTTTATTTTTTCAATGCGTCTTTTATTCACAGACATGACTTTTAATTTAAAACGGTCGAGTACAAACTCTTTATCTTTTTTAGGGATGTAACCTAGATTTTCCAAAACCAAACCTGCCAAAGAATCTGATTCACCTCTTGCGGTTTCAAAAACTTCGACATCCTCTCCAACTATTCTGCACACGTCATTGATCAAAGTCTTCCCTTCGAAGATATAATTCAACTCATCAATTTTAACGTAATCAATTTCTTCATCTTCGTCAAATTCGTCCTTGATTTCACCAATCACCTCCTCCATTATATCTTCCAAAGTCACAATACCTGCACTTCCTCCAAATTCATCTACGACTATTCCCATATGCAAATGTTTCAACTGAAACTCTTTTAGCAAATCTCCGATTTTTTTCAATTCTGGTACGTAGAGCAAATTTGTTCTTATATGCGTTTGCCACTCGTAATCTTTGCCTTGCTGTAAATGGGTAATCAAATCTTTCACGTAAAGTATTCCTATGACATTATCAAAGTCATCTTGATATACAGGTATACGTGAATAACCACTGTCTTTGATCGTTTGAAGTACATCATTGAAACTAATGTCTGTATCAACAGCCACAACATCACCTCTTGGTTTCATAATCTGTTTGACAGAAATGTCACCAAACTTGATGATCCCTTTTAGTATGTCAGCTTCTTCTTCGGCATCTTGTTCCTTACTCACTGTAAGGTCAATGGCCTTGTCCATTTCTTCTTTACTTGTATTCGATTGACTTCCTTTGAAACGATCTTCTAAATTGTTTCCAAATCGAACCATCAAATTGCTCAAAGGAGAATACACTGAACTCAATATCCCCATCGGCCCGGTCATCATCAATGCAAATTTTCTGTTGTTGATACTTGCATAGATTTTGGGTGCTACTTCTCCAAAAAGGACCAACAAGAAAGTGACGCCTGCGACCGTAACCAAAAAGTTACTGAGACTCATCATCTTCTCCAATTCAAGTGGAATGTATTGAATGGCCATTTCTGAAAAACCTTTGAATGTATTTTCCGGCAACATTCTTTTCAACAGAAAATCAGACAAGATGACAATAGCAATATTGATGAAGTTATTGCTAATCAAAATCGTGGCAAGTAACTTTCGAGGTTTCTCTTTTAATTCGATGAGCCTGTCGGCCGTCGGATTTTTATCTTGATGAAGGTCGTGAAGATCGTTTGGGGTTAAAGAAAAGAAGGCTACTTCCGATCCACTGACCAATGCTGAACAAACCAGCAAAATCATCAATGCAAAAATCCAAAGCAGCATTGACCATTCCCAAACGATGGCCATTGATAATTCTATAATCTGTAAAAGTCCTTCCGGAGGTTCAGTATCCAAAGTGATTTGTTTCGTGATAAAATGGACCTAGAATGGAAGGTCATCCTCCGCATTGTTTGGCTCTGAAACAACAGGTGAGGAGGACTTGGGTGCATCAACAGGAGGGAACTCATCTTTTTCACTTGGCATGTAGTTACTGCCACCTGCATTTTCTCTTCTGTCAAGTTTTCTCAAAACAATGGCTCTGACTTCAGTGGTATATTTATCATTTCCATCTTGGTCTTGCCATTTTCTTGTCGTAAGTTTTCCTTCGATAAAGACCATATTTCCTTTCGTCAGATCTCTTTCTACTCTTTCAGCAAGCGGACCCCAAACAACAATATTGTGCCATTCTGTAATGGTCTGCCACTCCCCAGTTTTGTCTCGGTAATTTTCGTTGGTAGCCAATGAGAATTTGGCAACCGTTGATCCATTATCAAATTTTCTTACTTCAGGGTCTCGACCCAAATTTCCGATAAGTAAGACTTTATTAATCATTCTTTAGCAAATTATACTGTAAATATATATTTAATAATCTTGGAAAAGCATATTCATTTAGACTATTGACCAAAATATAAGTATCATCTTCCTGCCTAAGTTTTCTGGTTTTTATGGGATAAACTTTGGCAAATATTGTCTGATGAGTCAGTTCATGTTTTTGTTCAAAGATGTCAAGTTGTTCTATTTTTTGTTTTTTAGAAACGCCCAAATCTTGTAAATGTTCCGTAATTTCTCCCAATTTTAATTCAGTTGCGGACTCCAATTCTATCAATGGAAATTCATAAAGACCTTTCCAAATATCTTTTCCACTTCGCTTTTTTATGAGTGTCCCTTCCGGAGAATGGATGTGTAAATAATGAAAAAATCTTTTTTTCTTTTTTAATTTTTTCTTCTTGACAGGCAATACTTCTACTCGATCAGAACCAAAAGCTTTGCACTTTGATCTGAGAGGACAGATAGAACAATTTGGAGAACCTGGTGTGCATTGCATGGCGCCGAAATTCATCAATGCCTGATTAAATTCTGACGGTATATTGTATGTGTTAATGTATCGTTCCAGCTTCTTTAGGATTTTGTTTTTGGTCTTTTGTTGAAGAATATCTTCATCAATTTCCAAAAAGCGTGTCATAACTCTCAATACATTTCCATCAAGTACCGGGTGTGGCAAATCAAATGCAAAACTAGAAATCGCTGCAGCTGTATACGGTCCAATTCCCTTAAGAGAAATAATCTCGTCATAACTCTCTGGAAATTTTCCTCCATGGTCATTGACGATCTGGTTTGCTGCTATATGAAGATTTCTTGCTCGGCTATAATAGCCCAAACCTTCCCACATTTTTAAAACCTCATCTTGACTAGCTTTGGCCAGGGTCTGTACATTTGGAAATCTCTTTGTGAAACGCAAATAATAATCCCATCCTTGATTGACGCGAGTTTGTTGAAGTATGATTTCAGATATCCATATCAAATAAGGATCCTTCAATCCAGACCAAGGCATTGGTCTTGGATTTTCAGCATGCCATTTCTTGAGTCGTGAAGTGAAAAACTTTTCCATAAAAAAAGAGATGTAAACATGCTTTACATCTCTAAATTATCATAATTAAATCTTTCCTTTAGGCTGTCAAACTGGTTCTTATGGTATTATAATCTCCATACCTTCTCAAAATCTTTTCTTTCAATGCTTTTCTCGCAAAGAAGATTCTGCTTTTCACGGTTCCCAATGGTAAATCCAGTTTATCTGAAATCTCATGATACTTGAACCCTTCGAAATGCATAAGGAAAGGAATCATCAAGCTATCATCCAGTTCATCAATCATATCAGACAATTCTTTGATCGACAAGTTTGTATCAGCTTCATTTCTGATTGTCTTACTTCCTGAATTCAAGTAATACAAATTCTCTGTCTTATCAATAACAGTGTTCGCTTTTTGCTTTTTTCTGTATTGATTAATGAATATGTTCTTCATTATTGTGAACATCCATGCCTTAAAATTCGTGCCTGGATTAAATTTCTCTCTGTTAGAAATGGCTCTAAAAGCTGTTTCTTGATATAAATCCTTTGCTTCCTCTGAATCCTTGGTCAGATTGTAAGCAAAAGCATTGAGAGATTGGTTGAGATTAAAAAGCTGATTGTTGAATTCTATGATTGACATAATTCTGTTCTTTGTTTCAAAAATATTTGAAAGTTAAACAAAAACCAAATTTTGATTAAACAAAATACTGTCGTGAGCATCAACAAAATCACAACTATTTGAATATCAATTAGTTGTGGTATAAATATTTTTCAGAAAAAATTGAAAGTTACTTCTGCGCTTTAGATATCAGATATATTGCCACTGCCAAAAAGAGAATATTGGGTATCCAAACACCTATCATGGCTGGTAAATTGAGATTATAGCTAAATGTCTCAGAAAATCTAGACAATAATACAAAGACGGAACCTACCACTACACCGATGGCTAAATGCAGACCCATTCCTCCCCGACTCTTTCGGGTAGCCACAGCTGCTCCAATCAAAGTGAGGATAATAACAGTAAATGGATCAGATGATCGTTTATGGATTTCTATCAAATACTTATTGGCTGTATCGAGACCCTTTGTTTTATTCCTTTCGACCACCTTGCGTAATTGTGGAGTGGTCATGGTAATCATATCTTTTGCATTGATGATAAAATCATTGGGTGTCAAATTCATGGTCGTATCCATTTTTTCACCTTTAGCGATGATCAATTCTTCTCGACCATCTATAAAACTCCGCTTTTCGTAATCTGTCAATGTCCAGGTATTAGGAAATTCTTTTAAACTAATCCTGTTCGCCTTCAACACATAAGATAATTCTCGACCGTCAAATTTTTCGTATCGGAAGCTTTGACCTGTGGTATCAACCTTTCGAAAATATCTAAGAAATACTTTTTCTTCCGGTCCAAGGAAAAGATGAATATTCGTACCACGTGTTTTTACCTTTGACTTTGAAATGTATTTGGTCTCAAAGTCATTTTTGATCTTAGTACTATTTGGGATAATATAATTACTTCCGACCCACAATGTACCAGCAATAATTACGGCAGAAATTAAATAAGGAACCAAGATTCTATTGTAGCTCACACCTGCACTGAGCATGGCCACTATCTCGGTGTTCTTCGCCATTCTAGATGTGAAGAAAATTACTGCAATTAATGAAAAGAGTGGCCAAAGCAAGCCATTGATCCAAGGAATAAAATTTAGATAATAATCAAATATCACTTCCTTGAAAGGAATGTCATCATCCAAGACTTTATCAGCTCTTTCACTAAAGTCAATGACTATTGCCACCAAGGTGATGAGCAGGACCGTGAAGAAAAATGTCTTCAGATATTTGAAAATTATATACCGGTCTATTCTTTTAAGCAATTACAATTTTTGTTTTATTCTGGGTAACAGTTCTGCTTTCCATGATGAAAAGGAACCGTCAATGATCCTTCTTCTTGATTCTTTTACCAACCAAAGATAGAAGCCAAGATTGTGTAAGGTGGCGATTTGTGATGCCAATATTTCTTTCACATGGAACAAATGTCTCAAATACGATTTAGAATGTTCCCTGCTCGTTGCAATGGTGCTTGCTTTATCGATGGCTGTGAAATCATTCTTCCACTTTTCATTTTTGATATGAATCACTCCTTCTGACGTATACAACAATCCGTGACGTGCATTCCTTGAAGGTAAAACACAATCAAACATATCAATACCCAACGCAATACATTCAAGAATATTCTCAGGCAATCCTACCCCCATCAAATAACGAGCTTTATCATTGGGTAGTATGCTGGTGCAAACATCTGTCATCGCATACATCTCTTCATGAGGTTCTCCAACTGATAGGCCTCCAATAGCATTAATGGTTGCTGACTTACTTGCAATGTATTCACATGATTGTTTTCGAAGATCTTCATAGGTACTTCCTTGTACAATCGGCGCTAATGTTTGATCGTATCCATACAATGTCTCAGAACCATTAAATGCTTGTATGTAGCGGTCCAACCATCGGTGCGTCATATGCATTGAATTTCTTGCATAGTTTTTATCACATGGATATGGGGTGCATTCATCAAAAGCCATAATGATATCAGCACCAATCCTTCGTTGAATATCCATTACATTTTCTGGTGTAAACAAATGTCTTGATCCATCGATATGAGATTGAAAGGTGGCACCTTCCTCTTTTATTTTTCTTCTTTGACTTAAAGAATAGACTTGATAACCTCCGCTATCAGTCAAAATTGGTCCTTGCCAATTCATGAATTTATGAAGACCTCCAGCTCCTTGCATCACTTCCATTCCTGGTCTTAAATACAGATGATAGGTATTCCCCAATATAATTTGGGCTTCAATATCCTCTTTCAATTCTCTTTGGTGAATGGTCTTAACCGTAGCCCTAGTGCCAACAGGCATGAAAATAGGTGTCTCAATCGTTCCGTGTGAAGTATGTAATTCACCTGCTCTGGCTGATGAGCCAGTATCCGTTTTTTTTAATTCAAATTTGATCATCTTCTTCGTACCCAATCCATTTTAAATGCTACGCCAAATAAAATAAAGAAAACCAACAAATTGGTTCCTCCTTTGCTCATCAATGGTAGTGGTATACCAATCACAGGCATCAGTCCCATGGTCATACCTACATTCACAAAAACGTGAAAAAATAAAAGACCTGCCACACCATATATATAATACTTGATGAAATCTAATCTTGCTCTTTCTGCCATCATGATCAACCGGACCAGCAACAAAGTAAACAAAGCAATAGTACCAAACACCCCTAAGAAGCCTTGTTCTTCGCCAATGGTACAGAAAATAAAATCCGTAGTTTGCTCGGGTACGAATTGTAATTTCGTCATCGCTCCTTCCAAAAATCCAGAACCAAAGATTCCTCCCGAGCCAATCGCTGTTTTGGATTGTATAATATTATACAATGATCCCCTGGGGTCGCAAAGATCAGGTCGTAACCAAACATTGATTCTGTCCTGTTGGTGTGGTTTTAAAATATTCAAAAATGCCCACTGCGTACCAAAACACAAGAACATTGAAAATAAACCAGAAAAGTAAGTAAAGCTCAAAACCTTTGGTTTGTTTTCCCTGATCAACAGTGCTGTCATTACTATCAATCCAATGACCAAAAACAAAATTATATAGTTTTGAAATCCAAATCTATTGAAAACGAAAACTGCCAAAGTAAGTAATCCAACATTCGCAAAGTTTCTAACTGATCGATTGTATGTGATCAGTAGCATTGCCAACATAAACAACAAAATAATGATCAAAACAGGTTTGATCCCTACTACCAAAGTCAAAATAATATTTGCCGCCAAGGCAATAGCTAAAACATAAAACAATGCATTGGCACCCGCTCTATACAGCAGTATTAGAAACGAAGTAAATACCAGTGCAGACCCTGCATCAGGTTGAAGCAAAATCAATGCTGCTGGTAATGCCAACAAACCGAGACATAATAGAAAATGCCTATTGTTCCGTACATTGATCTGAGGTGAGGCAAGCAACGCAGCAAGCGCAAGGCAAGTACCAAACTTAGCAATCTCGGAAGGCTGAAAGGATAAGCCAAATAAATTAAACCAGGAAGTGGAGCCCTTGATGGTGGTTCCAAATATCAGCACTGCCAACAAAAGGAACATACACATTCCATAAATCAGATACCCGAAAGTGGACCAAAATTTCCAATCGATCACAAGACAGGCAATGAACGAAATGAGGCCTAAACCAAGCCAAATGGTTTGTCGACCAATCTCACTATTGAAATTGAATATCTCTTGATATCCTCCTCCTTCATAGACCGTTGCAAATAAAGAAAACCAACCTATGATGACCAGTGAAATGAAACTGGCATAGGCAGCGATATCGACTCCCCGAGAAAATCCTGGTGTTAAAGTTCGGGTTGCCAAAAAGACTTACTCTACTAATTCAGATTTTTCTATATCATCTACAACAGGGATTGCCCCTGGGAAATGTTGCTTTACTTCAAGCAGAAAAGCATATAGATCTTCTTTTTCTTCAAATGCAGCCACCTTTACACGGTAGTATGGATTTTCATGGCTCCATTGGGTCTCATATTCAGGCCAATACTTTTCAAATTTGGCAATGGCATTTTCCATCTTTCGTCTGTCATTGGTAGTAATGATTTGGACACGCCAAGCTTTTTGTTGAGAACTTTGTCTATTCTTCAACAAGTAATCATTCATCATGACAGAGACAGTGCCTTCTTCTTCTATCGATATCTGAGAAAAACCAGAAGCTCCGATAAAACAAGCGAACAAGACCAAAAGAATTCTATTTTTCATTTTATGACTATTGGGCAAAGATAAAACGATTTACTTGCCATGACATTGTTTATACTTCTTTCCACTTCCGCAAGGACATGGATCATTTCTTTTGATTTTCTTCTCGCTTCGTTTAAATGTCTCAGGTTTTGCTCTTCTTTGTCCCGCAGAGGCGGCGGCGGCTCGCCTTGCTCTCATCTCTTGATTCGTTGAAACATTTCTGAAATCCGTTTTCTTCTCTTTCGCTTCTTGTACGTCTTCAGGTCTTTGAATATTGAGCTTACCTTTTAAGAGGTATGCACAAACATCTGTATTGACCTTGTACATCAATTCTGCAAAAAGTTCGTAAGCTTCTTTTTTATAGATAACCAATGGATCCTTCTGCTCAAACGAAGCAGATTGAACAGAATCTTTCAACTCATCCATTGAACGTAAGTGTTCTTTCCAATTGTCATCTATGAGTGCCAAGGTCACAGCCATTTCAATGTCCTTCATCACCGTCTTCCCATTACTTTCAACAGCGGCTTCTAATTCTGCTGCAATAGGGAGTTGCTTTCCATGTTCATCGATATATGGAACTGCTATTCTCTTGTATCGATGTCCTTCATTTTCATAAACTTGTGAAATGACAGGCATGAGAATCTCAGTAATTTGCTCTCCTTTTCTATTATATTGTTCGAATAATTGATCTTCATATTGTTTGATCAATTGGTCTATTGGAGCTTCCATAAAAGAAGCTTCATCTATTTTCGGATCAACACCCAAAAGTTTCAACGATTCATTTCTGAAATAATCGAAATCGTTTGACGGTTTGGTTTCACGAATGATGTCTTCTGCCATAGAAGAAAACATATTGTACAAATCAACAGTCAACCTATTTCCTGACAATGCATTGGACCGTCTTTTATATATGGCTTCTCGCTGAATATTCATTACATCATCATACTCGAGCAATCTTTTTCTGATCCCAAAATTGTTTTCTTCAACTTTCTTTTGGGCTCGCTCAATTGACTTGGTAACAGATGAATGTTGAATTACATCACCATCTTGATGTCCCATCGTATCCATTACTTTTGCAATTCTTTCAGAATTGAAAAGTCTCATCAATTTATCTTCAAGCGAAACGAAAAATTGAGAAGATCCAGGATCACCTTGTCTTCCTGCACGACCTCTAAGCTGTCTATCGACTCTTCGCGAATCATGTCTTTCCGTCGCGACTATCGCAAGTCCTCCCGCTTTTTTTACTTCTTCCGAAATCTTGATATCGGTTCCCCTACCTGCCATGTTGGTGGCAATGGTCACTTTTCCAGGTCTACCAGCTTCAGCTACAATGTCTGCTTCTCGTTGGTGTTGTTTTGCATTCAAAACATTATGTGATATTCCTTTTAATTGAAGCATTCTGCTCAACTTCTCAGATATATCAACCGATGTCGTACCAACCAATACAGGTCTACCTTGTGAAGTCAGATCATCGATATGATCAATGGCTGCATTGAATTTTTCTCTGTCTGTCTTGTATACTAAATCTTCTTTGTCTTCACGAACAATTGGCCTATTCGTTGGAATCACAACAACATCCAACTTATAGATTTCCCACAACTCGCCAGCTTCGGTTTCAGCAGTACCCGTCATCCCTGATAGCTTGTGGTACATTCTGAAATAATTTTGTAACGTGACGGTTGCATACGTTTGTGTAAGATCTCCAATCTTTACTTTTTCTTTTGCCTCGAGTGCCTGGTGTAATCCATCGGAGTATCTTCTACCTTCCATCATTCTACCGGTTTGCTCGTCTACGATCTTGACAGAACCATCGATCACAACATATTCCACTTCTTTTTCAAAAAGTGTATAAGCTTTTAGAAGTTGACTCACAGCATGAAGACGTCTCGATTTAATTGAAAAATCATTGAGGAGATTTTCTCTGTCTTCGGTCAGTTTTTTACCAAGTCCTTCTTCTTTCTCTTCCAGTGCCATCATTTCTGTAGTGATATCAGGCATGATGAAGAAATTTGAATCATTTTCCCCTTTTGACAGAAAATCTGATCCTTTCTCTGTCAATTCGACATTTCTGTTCTTTTCATCAATGGTGAATAAAAGAGGCTCATCGGCGAGATGCATGTTCTTCGACTGCTCTTGCATGTAGTAGTTTTCTGCTTTCTGTAGCTCAACTTTTACGCCTTCTTCACTCAAAAACTTGATAAGTGGTCTATATTTCGGTAAAGCTCTATAGGCTCTCAAAAGTGCCAAACCTGCTTGTCCTTCTTCCCATCCAAGATTTCCTCCTTTGAATTCCTTTTTACCTTCCGCAAGGTATTGGGTTGCCAGTTTTCTTTGTGCTTCGATCAGTCTGTAGACTTTTGGTTCTAGCTCTTCATATTCTTGTTCGTCAGCTCCTTTTGAAACCGGTCCTGATATAATCAATGGTGTTCGAGCATCATCGATCAATACTGAATCGACCTCATCGATCATGGCAAAATGGTGTTTGCCTTGCACTTTTTCTTTGTTGTTTCTCACCATATTATCTCTTAGATAATCGAAACCAAATTCATTGTTGGTTCCATAGGTGATGTCACATTTGTAGGCATTCATACGACCTTCAGAATGTGGCTTATATTTATCGATACAATCTACCGTTAGAAACAAGAATTCGAAAATGGGACCAACCCATTCACTGTCTCTTCTCGCTAGGTAATCATTGACCGTAATGACATGGACCCCCTGGGAGGTCAGTCCATTCAGATAGGCAGGCAATGTAGCTACCAGCGTTTTACCTTCTCCGGTTTGCATTTCTGCAATTTTACCATCATGTAAAACCATTCCACCAATGAGCTGAACGTCATAGTGGACCATATTCCATGTAATTTCGCCACCTGCAGCAGTCCATGTATTTTGCCAGGTAGCCGTATTACCATCAATGGTTATGTACTCTTTTCTTGCTGCCAAATCGCGATCATGATCAGTCACCGAGACTTGAATACTCGAATTTTCAGAAAACCGACGCGCCGTCTCTTTTACAACCGCAAATGCTTCTGGCTGAATTTCTTTTAATACTTTCTCAAGTTCCTTGTCTCTTTCCTTTCTGAGTTCGTCTATCTGATTGTATAATTCTTCTTTTTGAAAAACGTCTTCGGTTTGTCCAGTCTGCTTTTGTAAATCTTCTATCTCCTGATCGATTTCAGATAAAAATGAGGCTATCCGCTCTCTGAATTCGATACTTTTATTTCTTAAATCATCATTGCTGAGGGATCTATAAGATTCAAAATAATCATTGATGGTAGATACCACCGGACTGTACTCCTTCACATCTCTGTCATATTTGGTTCCGAATAGTTTCTTGAGTACGTTAAACATTATTTTTTCGATTTATTAATTAACAACACAAAACTAGGTAAAAAGATAACCATCACATATCATTCCAGAGGATGACTCTTGCCATTTTGACAGATTCGTCGTTAATTAATTCATACATTTGAAAAGCAAGGGTTACTTTATTTAAAAATGATCATTAAAGGTTGAAATGTCCGTGAATTGGGTTGAATACATAAAACGGGATGAAAATAAGGCTCTAACAGAGATATACTCCACTATGCGTCAACCTTTCGTCAATTGGATATTGTCAAATAACAGTTGTAATCCTGAAGAGGCTGTTGATATTTTTCAGGTTTCTGTTGTGATCTTATATGAAAATGTAATTACGGGTAAGGTTGATCAATTGAGTAATTTAAAATCTTACTTGTTTAGTATAGGCAGAAATAAGCTGATGGAGCATTTCAGAAACCTGAAAAAACACAATCACAGTCAACTTGACAACAATGTGCTGCTGAAGCAACTGTTTGTTGATGAATACGATTTGGATTCTCACCAAATTGACCATATTGAACTAATGCATCAAGCCCTTGAAGAATTAGGTGATCCATGTAAATCCCTCTTGCAATCTTATTATTTTAAAAAAATGAATTTGCTAGAAATAGCAGATGCCCTTAGTTATAAAAATTCCGATACAGTAAAAACCAAAAAATTTAAATGTATTAAAAGGCTGAGAAAAATTTTCACAGCAATATTGGAAAACACTGCTAAATCGAAATGATGGAAAAGTATCAAGAAATACTAGACAAACTTCTGCATAACCAAAACCTTTCTGATGAAGAGCTCGCTACAATGCAAAGCGATGATTTCGGTCAATATAAAAATGATCATGAACTCATGGTCAGAGCATTGAGATATGATACGCTAAACAGTAAACTAGATTTTTTAAAATCAATAGAACCAGAAGTACGTGCTTCAACTATTGAACCTTCTACGGATACCGAAACAGCCAATCAAAAACATGCACTTCCAAAGACCAATCATTGGATGCCTATTGCAGCATCTTTGCTCATTTTAATTTCAGTTGGATTTTGGTTCTATTCCTCGAGAAATGCAGAAATCCAATTTGCTGATGTATTTTATACTTATCCTATTACAAGCGAACAAAGAGGAGTAAATACAGAAGAACTTGCGTATGGTTTTTATGGCAAAGGAGATCATGAACGTGCCGCAAAAGAATTTGAATTATTGACCGAAGAACATGAAGGAAATTTGAAACATCTCTTTTATTATGCCGTCAGTCTTGTCAAGTTAAACGAGCATGAAAAAGCCATCACTATTTTAAATCAAGATTCATTTGCTAATCAATCGCTTTGGCCTGCAAATTTTTATCTCGGAATGGCCCACCTTGGACTTGGTGATAAGAACCAAGCAAAAATATTTTTTGGGAAAAGTGCAGAAGGAGATAATCTCATCATTGCAGAAGA
>JAHDDD010000008.1:0-1159 GCA_020629535.1 Saprospiraceae bacterium | reverse complement strand
CGCTTTGTTCCAAACTCAGTCTGTACAAACTTAGAATTCGCAACTCTTGACACTGTCGAAATATCCAGTCCTGTTATTTCAGCGATATCTTTAAGTATCATAGGTTTCAATCTTCGTTCATCTCCCGAAAGGAAATAATCCAATTGAAATTGCATGATAGAATACATAGTATTATACAATGTCTCTTGCCTTTGCTTAATCGCATCAATAAACCATTTTGCAGAATCAATTTTCTGCTTGATAAACATGATGGCTTCTTTCTCCTTCGTTGATGCTCTTCTACCCTGGGTATTCACCTTAAAGCTTTTGAGCATGTCAAGATAGTTATCATTGATTCTAAGATCAGGAGCATTCTTGCTATTGAGAATCAATTCAAGTTCTCCATCTCTGTTTGTGATGATAAAATCAGGTACTATGTATTGACTGGTCTGTGAAATAGTCTGTACATGACCACTGGCAGGCTTTGGGTTTAACTTCAATATTTCATTGATAGCATCCCTAAGTTCAGATTCCGATAAGAATAAGTTCTTTTGAAGTTTCTTGTAATGCTTTTTTGTAAACTCATCGAAGTGATTCAACAAAATCTTCAATGCATTCATTCGTGGCCTTCTTGTCAAAGCGAGAGATTCAGATCTGTCCTTTTGATTTAATTGGATAATCAAACTCTCTTGTAAACTTCTGGCTCCAACTCCAGGAGGGTCGAATTGCTGAACCATCGTTACCACGTTTTCTATTTCATCTTCTCTTGCTTCAAAATTCTGTGAAAACAAAAGATCATCAATGATAGAATGTGTATCTCTTCTTAAATACCCATCTCCATCAAGACTACCTATAATTTGTTTTGCGATGATTTGTTCTCGCTCAGTGATAAGCTCGACCATACCAAGTTGTGCATCCAAATATTCGTGGAAAGTATTTGAAACCGCAATTGGCAATTTCTTCGTTTCTTCCTCACTCACAAATTTGTCACCTTGTAACCTATATGATATGGGATCGTCTTCTATGTAATCATTTATATAATCATCCAGCTCAAACTCTTCTTCGTTTCCATCTTCTTCTTTTTTATCGCCATCAAGATCATAAATCTCCGAGACCTCATTCCCCTCGTCACCCTCATCCAATGCTGGGTTGGCTTCTAACTCCTCCTTAATTCTTTGAT
>JAHDDD010000269.1 GCA_020629535.1 Saprospiraceae bacterium | reverse complement strand
AAATCGGGATGATTTTTTGCATACTTTTTCATCGAGGAAAAAGTATGATACTTTATAAAAATTAAATTGGCAAAGCACTAGCGCATCATAATTCTATAGTTCTCTCATCTCTAGCTATATTTGCAAAAATTTTGAATTTTCATGCTCGATAAATTAGAGGCAATACATAATAAGTTTCTTCATACTCAGGAATTACTCGCTGACCCTGAGACTGTCTCTGACATGAAAAAGTTTGCCAAGCTTAACAAAGAATACAAAGAACTCCAGGTATTTTCTGACAAGTATCATGAGTATAAAAACCTTTTGGATAACATGGCCAATGCCAAGGAGATGCTCAATGATCCTGACAAGGAGATGAAAGAAATGGCTCAAATGGAGTTGGAAGAGATGAAACCCAAACTGGCAGATCTGGAAGAAGAAATCAAAGTACTCTTGATTCCCAAAGACCCGGAAGACAGTAAAGATGTCATCATAGAAATCCGGTCTGGGACAGGAGGAGATGAAGCAAGTATTTTCGCAGGAGATCTTTTCAGGATGTACACCAAATTTTTTGAAACACAAGGTTGGAAAATGGAAATCCTTGATGTAAACGAGGGTACCGTTGGTGGATATAATAAGATTGTCGCTGAAGTTTTTGGTAGCAACGTCTATGGAAAATTAAAATTCGAATCGGGTGCGCATCGTGTTCAACGGGTCCCGAAAACAGAATCACAGGGAAGAGTACATACATCAGCTGCAACCGTGGCCATCATGCCGAAATTTGAAGAAGAAGATATTGATATTAAAAAAGATGATCTCAAAGTTGATACATTTCGCTCAAGTGGCGCCGGTGGTCAACACGTAAATAAAACAGAGTCAGGCGTTCGTTTCACACACATTCCAACTGGCATTGTTTCCGAAAGTACAGATAGTAGATCTCAGCACAAAAACCGTGAAATCGCGCTTCAAAGACTTTATGTGAAGATTCAGGAAGTGCAAAAGGAAAAAGCCTATAACGAACAAAAAGCCAAAAGAAAATCATTGGTGGGGAGTGGTGATCGGTCTGATAAAATAAGAACCTACAACTATCCTCAAAATCGGGTAACGGATCACCGTATTGGTTTGACCCTTTACAAACTTGACACCATCATCGAAGGAGATCTCACTGCTGTCATAGAAGCATTGCAGGTATATGAGAATGCTGAAAAAATGAAAGCAGAAGAGAGTATAGCTTGATGAGACTGTTCGCTTTGCTCACTGCGAGAAGCGAGACCATTCGTTTCACTCTCTGCGAGAACGTTCGTTCCACTCACTGAGAGTCTTGGTTTTTGATTGTACTTTCTAATATGTCAAATAGTAAAAACTCTGTGCCTCTGTACTTCTCTGTGACACTCTGTGAAATTAGGTAGATCGTTCCCTGGTCTCACTTCGAGAACGTTTGTTTCACTCACTGAGAGTCTTGGTTTGGGATCGATACATGATTCACTAGTAAATATGATGTTGTTAGGAGGAAAAGTATAATCCTAAACCAAATCTCTGAGCGAACAAAGTGAGCGTTCCCTCAGTGAACAACGCGAACGGTCCCGCAGCGAACAAAGTGAGCGATCTCTCAGTGAGCCCGCGAATGTTCTCTGAGTTCGCAAAGCGAACGACCACATTTTTATCTACCTTTGCATACTTAATGAACAAAGTACAACAAATAACATACAAACAGTTCTTAGACTTTTTCCCTTTGGTTGAACCTCCTATAGTGCTTTCAAAAGACAATAGTTTTACATTCTCTAAAGAGAATAAACCAATTCCAGGCAGCGCTTTAAATACATTTTTCGTAAGATGGGGAGAAGAGTTTGATGAATACACAGAGGTAGTACCTTGTATTAGACTGAAAGCTGAAAAAGAATACCAAACCCTAATCTATTGGAAAGCCTCACTCTTAATTTACGAATATATACTAATCACTCTAGATAAAAACCAACAAATCATTTCCAGAAAAGTAATTGCCGGAGTCATCTCTGATGGACAGAAAAGTGTCCAGTCTGCAGCGACCATTCAAGAAGACCTAACCATTCACATTGCAAGTGGAGAATTGGTTGATGGCGAATTGTATAACGCAGCTGACAGTAAACATATGTATATGGAGATCCTGCCTTCCGGAGAAGTGATTACAATTAATGAAGAAAATTATGTCAACAACAAAAAAGAAGAAAAAAAGTAATAAACTCAGTCCTGAGTATTTGAAAAAGAAAATACTCACCATCATTAGAAACAATCCCAAAAAACGCTACTCTCCAAAACAATTTAGAAAAAAATTAAAAATTGACAACACCGTCGACAGTATACGTGCAGCCATGGACGCCTTGGTAAAGGAAAAGAAAATTCTAAAACTCAAGGACAACATCTACAAAGCAGACCGGAATGTAAAAGCACAAAAAGAAACCAAAGTTTCAGCAAGCGCATTCAAAGGAATTGTAGACATGACACGCAGAGGTGTTGGTTACATCATGGTCGATGGCATGGATGAAGATATCTTTGTAAGCGCCAAAGATTTAAAAGGAGCTTTAAACAGAGACGAGGTATTGGTTGAACTAAAAAAGAACCAACGTGGAAGAAAATTGCAGGGGAAAGTCATCAAAGTGGTCAAAAGAAATCTTACACAAGTTGTAGGAAGATTTAGACAATTGCGAAAATTTGGTATCGTCGAATATAATGGCAAACATGGAAGCCTAGACGTTAATATCAAACCCGTCGAATTTGGAAAAGCCAAAGATGGTGATGTTGTTTTTGCTGAAATCACAGAATGGGGAACCAGCCAAAATAAATCTCTGTGGGGAAAGGTTGTCAAGGTTCTAACCCAGAATGATGCCCACAATTTTGCTATGCAGCAAATCATTGTAGACAATGGTTTTGAGCTTCATTTTCCGAAGAATGTACTCACCGCTTCAAAAAAATTAGATGTCAAGATTTCTCAAAACGAAATTGACAAACGCAGAGATATGCGTTCGGTCCTCACCATCACCATTGACCCTTGGTCTGCACAAGATTTTGATGACGCATTATCGATACAAAGTCTCGAAAATGGTAACATTGAAATTGGAATTCACATTGCAGATGTAAGTCACTACGTTGAACCTGATTCAGCAATTGATAAGGAAGCATTCAAAAGAAGTACATCAGTTTATTTGGTTGACCGCTGTGTTCCAATGCTACCAGAAGTTCTCTCAAATAAACTTTGTTCATTAAGACCAGACGAAGACAGTCTCTGTTTTTCCGCCATTTTCGAGTTCGATGATAAAGGGAAAATAAAATCAGAATGGTTTGGTAAAACCATTATTCATTCAGACAGAAGATTCACTTATGAAGAAGCTCAAGAAATCATAGAAAAAGGTGAAGGGGAGTTGTCAGACGAACTAACTGTACTAGATAAAATCGCTAAAAAACTCAGAAAAGAAAAATTCAAAAACGGAGCCATCGCCTTTGAATCTGAAGAAATCCAATTTAAGTTGGATGAGGACAACAGACCTATAGAAATATTCGTCAAAGAACGAAAAGATGCTCACCTTCTTGTGGAAGATTACATGCTTCTTGCCAATCGTAGTGTTGCAAAATTCATGGCTAAACTTGCAAAGGACCAAAAAGAAATTCCTTTTGTATATCGTGTCCATGATCTTCCAAATATGGACAAGCTTACAGACTTTAGCTTATTTGCTAAAGAAATGGGATTCAAAATGAAGATCGATACTCCCGAAAATGTAGCTAAGTCATTCAATGCATTGAGCAAAGAAGCACGAAGTAATGAGCTTTTAAAACTTCTCGAACCGCTAGCGATTCGGACCATGGCAAAGGCCATTTATACGACAGAAAATATCGGACATTACGGTCTTGGATTTGAGTATTACACACACTTTACTTCCCCTATTAGAAGGTACTCTGACTTATTGGTTCATCGAATCCTTGATAAGAATTTAAAGAAAGCATATCGAACAGATAAGACAAAATTGGAGTTGAAGTGTAAACACATTTCTGCCATGGAAAAAAGTGCGATGGAAGCTGAAAGAGAGTCGGTGAAATACAAACAGGTGGAGTTTATGGAAAACCAGGTTGGCGAAGAATTCGAAGGCTTCATATCTGGAATGATCGATCAAGGTATCTTTGTGCAACTGTCTGAAAGTCGTGCTGAAGGGTTTATTAGGTTCGATCAAATGGATGAAGCATATGATCTTCATAGTAGTAGATTGTATGCCACTGGTTTTAGGTCCAAACGCAAATTATCAATGGGTAATCGGCTTATTGTAAAACTCGTCGACGCTGATATGGAATTGAGACAATTAGACTTTGAATTAATAAAAATATTGTAGGGTCGATTCAAAAAGACAATCTATCAAAGTAATTCTGAATCCTAATTTACGTTTTGAAAAAATGAAAAAGCTTTACTTTCTATTTACCGTTTCGTGCTTTTGCATAAACAGTATTATTTCCCAGAAATCTGCCGATGATCAGTATCAAGTTGCTTTCCTTATCATGGACGGCGTATACAATACAGAGTTAACGGCGCCTTTTGACATTTTTCAGCACACTATTTTTAGAGATAGTATCAAGAGTATGAATACCTTCTTGATTGCAAAAGATATGGATATTGTCACAAGCTTTGAAGGTATACGTATACTTCCTGATTATTCCTACAAGAAAGAGTATCCAAAAATCGACATCCTCGTCGTTCCAAGTGCGGAACATCATCTTGATACTGATTTGGACGATGAGGAAATGATTGAGTTTGTAAGAAATACCGCCAAAGACGCCCAATACGTTACTTCGCATTGTGATGGAGCATTTGTTTTGGCAAAAGCAGGTCTATTAGATGGTCATGCAAGTACAACCTTTCCTTCTGACATACAGAAGTACAAAGAAATGTTTCCTAATCTAGAAGTTATTTCTGATGTACTTTTCGTACATGATGGAAAATATATTACCTCTGCTGGCGGTGCAAAATCATTCGAAGCATCTCTTTACTTGGCTGAAGTTTTATATGGTAAAAAAATTGCTGATCGACTTGCCAAAGGCTTGGTCATCGACTGGAACTTGGATAATGTGGCTCACAAAGTAATTGACTAATTAGATTGACTCACCTAGCCTATTGGCTAGTTCTTGTTCGAATACGTTCTGTAATTGTTTCAATCTCTCTGTCTGTTCCGTTGATTAAATCTTCGATTGTTTTTTTAACTATAACATCAGGTATTACTCCCCCATCTCTTGGTGGATTTGCAGTCGCGACAACTTGATGGATAACCGGAATATCTACTACAATTTTAGTGTTTGGTAATCTCAGAAAGAAGATGAATGACCCATTTGTACCTTGTTGGTTTCCACCAGTTTCTTGCCCTACGATGGTAATATTTGGAATATTGTCAGCGTATGCAGCCATCAGGTGAGTTGCAGAACTATTGCTTGAATCCGTAATAAGATAGACCTGACCTTTGAATCTATTCTTCTTAGGTCTGAAGGTTTTAGCTTTCACACCATACTTGGACTTTAAAAAATACCTTCCACTTTTTTGGTGTGTATATTTATTAGAAAAGTCATACGGAAAATTATCCCAGGTGGAAATATGTTTTTTTATTCGTTCTGGAATTTTCAAATATCTAACCGACATTTCTAAAGCTTGCATTTTTATCGGCTCATTGATCACTCTTTCAAGTATATATTTTCCGACCATTGATTGCCCTCCTTCATTTTCCCTGATGTCTAAAATTAGATTGTCTATATTTTGGCTGTTACAAGTTTGGATCGCATTATCAATGAATCTCTTCCAGTCAAATACAGAGTTATGGACAGAAAATGAGCCCATTTTTAAATCACTGTTGTCCGGTTAAAAATTCAAAATTTGAATTAA
>JAHDDD010000268.1 GCA_020629535.1 Saprospiraceae bacterium | reverse complement strand
TTAAATTCATAATTACAATTTGATAAAGGGTTATAAAATAGCCAGTTGGTCTATTGACAACAGGCCAATTCAAACTGTACTACGGATAAATTAAATCCAACAACAATGAACAAATTGAATAATTACGGAAGACTCTTAAGAAGGGAATTTTGGAAGTTGTCCGAACTTAAGAACAAACCAAAACTATGTGCATTTTGTCAAATACACAACATTTTGTAAGAAATATTTTAGATTCTGCTTGGTTAAATGAGAATATACCTGATTTCAGTGAGTATTTGTACCCGAAATTTTTCGTAGTGGATATCAATCTATAAGTATCATACTTTTCGATTCACTTAATGTTTTCGAGTCTAACTGGTACCAAAAGAGACCGGTTTGCAATTGTAATTCATGCCTATTAATTTGAATGGAATGCATACCTGGCGCATACACCCCTTTTTGCTTATAGACCAACTTTCCTTCCTGATCAAAAATAGTGAGTGTAACAGCTTCAGTCTGCGAAACAGAGAATGGTATCTGTGTTATTTCTGAAAATGGATTTGGTTGATTTTGAAAGACCATTGACTCTGAAGATCGAGATTGGTATGATAGTTCAATGTCTTTTTCTTCTAATTCTTCTCCCAGATACAATGCTGATTTGAAAATATCATCATTGGTCATTGTCAATGCTTCAGAAGCAAATTGATCTATATTAGAAATGATCCTTATTTCTAGTATTGTTTCTGAATCAAAAATTGGGTTGGTATGATTCCAACTAATCTTTAATTGATTATTGTGAATATGGAAATTGTAATTTTCAAAATTTGGTAAAGAAGACTTTACATCAATAATGGAAATATCATGCAAGTCAAAAGCGGTTTGAAATCCGGTCAATGGTATTTCCTGATCAAGATTGAACTTTATAGTGCATTCTTGACCTGCTTTGAGTTGCTGTTCCTTTGTTTTTAATTGAGATACTTGACTTCTTTCAGTCAATGCATTTTGATGCAGACCAAGTTGCACTGTATTGTTTACGTCTCCAATTTTGATACCGATGAA
Source organism: Saprospiraceae bacterium (assembly GCA_020629535.1). Lineage (GTDB taxonomy): Bacteria > Bacteroidota > Bacteroidia > Chitinophagales > Saprospiraceae > JAHDBF01. The sequence goes on along the minus strand of JAHDDD010000268.1, from coordinate 4,854 downwards.
ATGGGCATCCAATACATCGTGGTCCATATCATTAAAGGACATGTCTTCTTCCATCCTCCAAGGATCGAACATAGGGATTTCATGAGCTTTGACATTGAATCTCCAGCTATCATTTTCTGGGAATTCAGTGTAAACACCAAGTATCAGCTTTCTTATTTCGACCAAGTCAATGGCTGAGATTTCTTTATTGTTGTTTACATCAGCTGCTATCATCTTGTAAGGAGAGTCAAGTTCTTTTATCTGCAAAATATGTCTTTGAATGGCAATGATGTCACTTGTCGTCACACCATTTAGATCATCGCCGTTTTTCTGACAATCCAGATGATATTCGATATCTGAGACACAGTCTTCAAAGAAGTAGACTCCTTGTTCATCCGATTGGGTGGATCTTGTATTTCCTTCATTGATAAGTGAAATCTCAACATCAGAAATTCGTTCACCAGCTTCTGTTTCGATGATCCCTGCCAACATTCTGTTTTGAGTTGGAATATTCATACAAGCTGCAGTGATTTGAATATCTTCAAGATCCCAAGCAGTAACAAGACTTAATTCACCCACCAAACAATAGGCCTGAAATTCGAATCGAACAACGGCATTTGACGTAATGTTCAATTCAGCTACATCCATAAGATTGAATGTTTGTTCTGTCCATTCCAAATTGGTAGGGATATCAGTTTCTAGGAACACTTCAGCGCCGTCGACAAGAATTCTCAACGCATACAGGGTAGGGTAGTTGTTTCCACCTCCAGGTCCGTTGATCCATTCGAAAAATTCCGGCGCACGTTCAAGAAAGCTCAGTCCTGCTAGTCTGACTGATTCTCCATCGGTTGGTTGAATGGCGACTTCGAAGAAAATCGACTTTTCATCTTCAGCTTGGAATTCACAAGCGTCAACCGAACTGACGCATATGGCTGGCGTGTCATTGGCCCCTGGCGTACATGAGTGTAAATTTGTTACGGGATTTGATCGACCAATGGCGCTCGCAGAAACCTGGCTGCACGACAATGAGTTAGGATAGTTCGGAGTAAATTCTGAATAGTCTTGGTTTGATCCATCATTGATCGTCGCATTACAATCATTAAAATCATAATGTACAATCGCTTCCGAAACAACCAAAGTAAGCGTGACCAAACTGTCACATCCATTGGCTGCAGTAAACGATTCTTCATAGACACCACTTTCGGTGAGCTCATTGCCATTCCAAACAAAAGACTCTCCTGTGGCAATCACCTCAGTGATATTTGTAGTAGGACCATCTTCCACAGTTAATTCTAAAATGACTGTACTATCACATCCAATATCGGTTTGAAGAGATTGGAGGTAAACACCCGCATCCATTATTATTTCTCCAGCGAATTCAAAAATCTCTCCTTCACATATGCTGGCTTCTATTGTTTCTTGGTGATCAAGACCTTCCGAGACATTGATGGTCAAGAGACTGTCGCATCCTGCGCTATTCTGAAGTATTTGCATGTAGCTTCCCGGATCAGTAAATGATTCTCCATTTAAGTCAATGCTCGTACCATCACAAATCGCCACATCGAGCACTCCTGATGTAGGCAAGCCCATATTGAGATTGATGGTTAACAAACTATCGCATCCATTCGTACCGGTGAGTGTTTGCTGAAATTGTCCTGCTTGGAAAAAAGATTCACCATTGACACTGATTGTGTCTCCCATACAGAAGAACAGATCGGTTGATCCACTTCCGGTTGGCAATATTGCGAGGTTGATGGTGAGTACACTATCACAACCATTGCCACCTGGCAAGGTTTGCATATATTGACCAGCTTCGTCAAAGGTTTGACCATTCACTTCTATAGATTCACCTTCGCATATGACCAAATCGGTAGTTCCACTTCCAGTCATGCTCATAAATACTTGAGCTGCTAAGATGCTGTCGCAACCAGGGTCAGTGCTAATATTCAGAAGATAATTTCCACCTTCAGTGATGATTTCATCGTAGAGATTTAGTGTGTCGCCTTGACAAATTTCATATTCAGCACTTTCAATGTGTGTAACCTCTGAAATTACATGGACAATCAGTAAACTATCACAACCATTGGCGGCTTGCAAAAGTTGAGCATAGCTACCAGGTAATTCAAAAGTCTGACCATTAAGTGTCAATGGTTCTGTGGGGCAGAGTACTTGTGTGATTTCACCTTCAGCGGCTTCTCCAAAACTCAAATTGAAGACCACAATGGAATCGCAACCTGCTTCGGTTTGTAAGATTTCAGTATACGTTCCTTCTTGATTGTATACTGTACCATTGACAATGATATCTTCTCCATTGCACAATGTATAATCAATGTTGGTTGTCGTTGTCGCTTGCACGGTTACTTGTACGCTATCAATGTCTGTACAAAGTGTAATAGGATCAAAGACTTCTAAAAAATAAGTACCTGATTCACTGATCACGAGAGATGGATCAGATGAGAGAAATTGATCGTCAGTAAACCAAGAATAAGATGAAGCTGAGGGACCGTAAAGAGTGAGAAATTGACCTTCACAGAATGTGATGTCGGGACCGAGTTCTACATTTGTTTGAGATATGCAACAGCAATCATTGGCGAGATCAGAATCATCACAATCGATGGCTCCGTCGCCATCATCGTCAATGCCATTGCCACAAAGCTCTTCCATTACCACCTGAAAATTCGCAGCATTTGAATGAGTACAATAAAAACTGGTAATAAGTGTGAATACACCTAAAGTCAGGAAATAACGGAAGATGAAATGCTTATTCATTTGAATTTCTTTTGCCATTTGAAAGAAAAACTTGGGTCTTATATTCCTTCAAAAGCTTAGAAATTCAGTTGGTTCTCGGGTTTTTAGGATAACTCAATCTCGCTTGAGAACCAACTTATAACAAGGGCAAAGAACGCTAAGCATTGTATAACAATCATAACCTTTTTACATTATTTAATAGATATGAAATTATGTTAATGGTTGCTTCATTGATTAATGGTTTGATACATATGTTGGATGTGAGTGATGTGAATGATGGGAATGATTGGAATGATAAGAATTATGTCTGAAATCTGAAGTCTAAAATCTACTTTCGCTCAATCCCGACCTTGCTCTTTCATTGATCGTGTGATGAATTTTAGAATGACGAATTGTTATTCTGTTTGGGCTTTTGTACTTTTTCGGTTCAAATGAAAATAGACTATCAGTTATGAATCAATATGAAGAATTTCCCTTTAATGCTCAATTCATAGAGGTCAATGGTCATAGGATGCACTATGTTGATGAAGGGGTAGGGCAAACGCTTCTCTTTGTTCATGGTACACCTGTTTGGTCTTATTTGTGGCGGAAGTTTATTTCAGGTCTTTCCAAAGATTACAGATGTATTGCCATTGATCATATTGGATTTGGGAAGTCCGAAAAGCCCGACAATTTTGCTGGAGATGCACAAGCTCATAGTCACAATTTGGAAGCCTTCATTCAGAAAATGAACCTGACAGATATCATATTGGTGGTTCATGATTTTGGAGGTCCAATTGGTCTTTCGAATGCAATCAAAAATCCATCTCTGTTTTCAAAATTGATCATCTTTAACACCTGGCTTTGGGAAACTCAAAGCTTGAAAAGCGTAGAACGTATCAATAATTTTCTCAATTCAGGAATCGGAAGAATGGCTTACTTAAGATTTAACCTTCCAGTGAATGTTTTGATGAAGGGAAGTTTTAAAGACAAATCGCTTTTCAAAAAGAATCTCAAGAAAGTTTACAAAGGTGTTTTTCAAAATGCTAAAGAAAGAGTAGGATTGCTCAATATTGGCAAATCTCTTTGGACCTCGTCTTCATGGTATCAGGAACAATGGGAAAACATTGAAAAGATATCAAACCTGGAAACCATGTTTCTTTGGGGAGATGCAGATCCATTCTTTTCCATGGAATATCTTGAAAAGTGGAAGACTAAATTTCCAAATGCAAAATCTCAAGTGGTATCTGCTGGCCATTTTCTTCAAGAAGAAAAACCAGATGAATGCATTGATTTGATTGTTCAATTTGTACGTCAATGATAGAGGATCTCAAAATTGCTATTGGTCACCGCTCAACTGGTGATTTTGGAAAAGCAGAATCATTATTCAAAGAACTTTTGAATGACCATCCGGAAGATCCATCTGTCTATTATCATTATGCTTGGCTTTGTGACAATATGGAAAGAGAAATTGAAGCCATTCCACTATACGAAAAAGCCATTGCATTAAAGTTGGATGATGAAGAGCTTCCAGACTGCTATCTCGGATTGGGAAGTACCTTAAGATCGGTTGGCCAATATAAAGAAGCGAAAATAATCTTTCAGGAGGGCATGAAGTTATTCCCCGAAAGGGAAGACCTAAAACTCTTTAATGCCATGAACGCATACAACCTGGGTGAGTATCAGAATTCCACACAATCATTGCTTGAGATTATTGGCCAATTTGTACAAGAGCCACAGATTGCAAAATACAGGAAATCAATCTTAAAATATGCAAAAGACTTGAATCGTCTTTACGATTAATTTCACACTTTCTCAAGGATCAACGCATATCCCTGTCCGACACCGATGCACATGGTTGCCAGACCGTATTTTTTATCTTGTTCTTGCATTTCTATAGCAAGAGAATGCGTGATACGCGTGCCAGATACACCCAAAGGGTGACCAATGGCAATAGCACCTCCATTTGGATTTACTCGAGGATCATCATCTGCTAGTCCAAGCTCTCTTGTGCAAGCCAAAGACTGTGCTGCGAAAGCTTCATTGAGTTCGATCACGCCCATGTCATCAAGACTGAGATATGCTTTTTGGAGTGCTTTCTGAGAAGCATAAACGGGGCCAGTACCCATGATGCGTGGTTCGACACCG
>JAHDDD010000267.1 GCA_020629535.1 Saprospiraceae bacterium | reverse complement strand
AAATTGTAAATATTCCAGGTAGAGTTTGCAACCAATATGATGTTTTTAGATTCTGGCATCGCTTTTTATAGGAAGCGTTGGTCTTCTATTGATTTTCGTACTTGTTTTATCTCCTGTTCTTTTGATTTCGGATAGATTAATAGAACGTCTTTCTCGTCAATGATGATATAATCCTCCAATCCATCTACTACTACCAATTTATCATCATAACTTTTGATCATACAATTTGAAACGTTTTGAACACTAGGGTTCTTACAAAGCGTTACATTTTGTGTTTCGTCTTTATCAAGATATGCATGCAGTGAATTCCAAGTGCCCAAATCAGACCATCCTATATCTGACGGAATAGTGTATACGTTCTCTGCTCTTTCTAGGATTGCATAGTCAATACTAATCTTTTCTGTATTTGGATATACTTTATCAATATATGCTTGCTCAGCGTCAGAATTTAATTGACTTAAATCCTCACTGAGCACATCAATGATCTGTCCTGATTTTTCTTTAAAGGCACTCAAGATTTCTGAAGCTTTCCAGATAAAAATTCCTGCGTTCCATACAAAAGATCCTTCTGAAAGATATTTCTTGGCTGTGTCTAAATCTGGTTTTTCACGAAATGAATTTACCTTAAACACTTTATCTCCAGCCTCCGGTCCCATTTCAATATAACCATAGCCTGTATCAGGACGGGATGGTTCGATACCTAATGTCAAGAGAGCAGAATTTTCATTTGCGAAACTCACCGCTTTGGAAATATTTGAAATAAAACTATCTTCTTTTAAGATCACATGGTCCGAAGGTGCAATTACCAAACAAGCATCTTCATTTAATGCATGTATTTTTAATGCAAGCAAAGCATTGCAAGGAGCAGTGTTGTTTCTGCTAGGTTCTGCAATGATATTTGCATGTGGTAATTGAGGCAAATGTTCTTTAACAAGGTCAACATACATTTTGTTTGTAAGAACCAAAATATTTGAAGGGTCAACCATCTTTTCAAATCTCTCACAGGTCAATTGAATCAATGATTTTCCAACACCCAAAATATCAAGGAATTGCTTTGGCAATGACTCTCGACTTGAAGGCCAAAATCGACTTCCAACTCCTCCGGCCATAATGGCTACGAATGTATTTTTATGATTTTGTTTCATTACGCTATCTCTTTTACCATTTTGACAATATTGTCATAGGCATCAACTGTATTCTGTTCTAATAATGCTGACAAATGATGGCTATTTGACTTCTTTTCTTGAATTTGTTCCTTCGTTAGATTGTCAAGAAATTGTTTCACTGAATCTTTTTCGTCATTTCCTTTTTCAATGAGCCAACCTGCGTCTTTGAGATATTGCCAACTATCGCATTCTGCAATTCCATAAAATAAAAAAACGCCTTTTTTGTGTACAGCACTTAAGAGTTTTGAAGGAACACACAAATGTACCCATTCTGGTTCCAAAGAAACCAGATGTAGATCAATATGGATCAATTCTTCTCTTGGAATAAAATCAAAAAGTTGAATTCCAGGTTTGTTCTTGATGTAATCTTTAATCTTTTGAGCTTTTGAACCGTACAGTACAAAAATTAAATGGTGCTTATTTGTGTCTGCATTGTCAATGACGTATTTCAAAAAATCCACTGAGTGGGCTTCGCCCAAATTGCCAATATATCCAATGTATATTTTATCCTTGTTTGTTTTCCAAGTTGGTATCTGATTTTTCTCATTTCCATTCTTTTGATGTAATAAGATACCGCAAGGGAGGATTGATTTTCTAATTTCCTTTTTAAAACTTCTCTCTAAATACTGGCCTTGCATTTCACCAAGAGGAATCATGGCAGTTGGAGAATATTTGTAGCTCTGCTTCAAAAAGAATTTATAGATTGGATTTTTCTTTCCAATTAAGTTTCCTGCAACAAAAGCTTCAGGAAATAAATCCATTGACCAATATATCCATGGCGTTTTTGACTTCCGAAATAACCATGATGCCCAAAAGTTTAAAAGTGCTGGTGCTGTCATCACAATCACCGGACCTTTCTTAATTGCTCTTGCTTTTCTTATAAGCTTAAATCCTTCAATCATACTTGCTGCCAGACGAATCAACTTATTTTTTCCATCATATACAGACTTCACTTTGTGAACGGTACCAACAACTTCACTCATACCTCCACCACCTGCATAATTACCGTCGGTGTGAACAACGTGTACATCGAAACCGTTGATTGTCAAATGCTTTGCTAAATCACTGGGAGATTCAGAGATGATTCCTTTACTTGGAGGATAATTTCTATTTACTATGGTCACACTTAAGCTGTCCGATCCTTCCATGAAAGATAAATTTCATTGAAGATATCATCCAATGATTTTGTAATATCCCAATTGGGGAAGTGGGATTTCATTTTACGCAAGTCTGAATAATAGCAAATATGGTCTCCGATTCTATTCTTTTCATCATAGCTATATTGCATTTTGATTCCAGAGATTTCCTGAATTTTATCAAAGGATTCAAGAATTGAGCAGGTATTATTTTTTCCTCCTCCAAGATTGTATACTTCAGCTACTCTTGGTGCATTGATAAATTCTTCGATAAATCTTGCCACATCATAAGAATGTATATTATCTCTTACTTGCTTGCCTTTGTAGCCGAAAATTGTGTAAGGTCTTTCGATCAAATTGCACAAAATCAAATAAGATAGAAAGCCATGGAGTTCAACTCCAGAATGATTAGGACCAGTCAAACATCCGCCTCTAAGGCACGCTGTTGGCATATTAAAATATCTTCCGTACTCCTGCACGCTTATATCTGCAGCTACCTTTGAAGAACCAAAAAGTGAGTGTTTCGTGCGATCTATCCGAAATGTCTCAGGAATACCTTCACTATAAGTCGGATCAGCATAATCATATCTTTTCTCCAACTCAACCAACTCAATTTCATTGGGCGCATCACCATATACCTTATTGGTAGAAAGATGGACAAATGGTATGGCTGTGGAATATCGTCTTGTCGCTTCAAGAAGATTAAACGTACCTACCGCATTTGTATCGAAATCTTCGAATGGAATATCGGCCGCTCGATCATGACTTGGCTGTGCTGCTGTATGGACAATAGCATCTGGAGCAATCTCTTTTATCTTCTTGATAATGTTTTCACGATCACGAATATCAACTTCATGATGTTTAAAATTTGCCAATGTTTTCTCCAGACGTTGCTGGTTCCAACGAGTATCTCCTTTGTCACCAAAAAAGACTGCCCTTTGATTATTATCAATGCCGTGCACTTCCCATTCTTGTCCACCAAAATGAACACATACTTCTGAACCAATTAAACCGGAAGAGCCTGTGACTAGTAATTTCTTCATGTAATTCGCCTCATTAACTCATGGCAAATTTAAATAATATATAAGAAACACATTATGAATTGTGAAATATGACCTGCAATGCCCTATGACTGGGCCATTGATTGGTAAAATTGCTTGTATTGTTCAGCAATATTTTGAAGAGAAAAGTAAGATTCTGCCGTTTTTCTAGCTGTTTTCCCAAATTGCTTTCGGGAACTTGTATCATTACACATCGACAAAATGGCTTCGGCAAGCTGATCTGGCGATTTTGTTGGGACCACTATACCAGCTTTGTTTGCATCAACTATTTCTCTCACATCACCTACATCTGTTGTAACGACAGGGAGTCCGCAAGACATCGCCTCCCAAACTGCAATCGGACTTGCTTCAAAGTCAGAAGAACAAACGTACAAGTCAGCACTATGAAGAACTTCGAAGAGATCATCGACAAATCCAAGAAAATGTAAGTTGTCAACTTCAAACTTCTTCATGGCATTTTGGAGTTTTTCAAAATATTGTTTTTGGCTATCGAAGACAACGCCACAAACTTGGAACTGAATTTTCTTTTGTGATTGAGCCACAATACTCGCACACTCTATCAATGTCTCCAGTCCTTTATTGGGATTAACATAACCTACAGTGACGATATTAAATGCATCGTTTTTGAAAAAGTCTCGCTGTGGTTCAGGTTTAAATTTATCGAGATCGATGGGTGATTGTATGATAGAATTTGGCTTCTTTAAAATATCGGGATTGACCTTGGAATAGAAGTCCTTTGTTCGGTTTGAACCGAAAATAAAAGAATCTGCATATCTGGAAACAAACTTGAAAAGTCTTTGTACCATCTTTGGCTGAAACGAATCATTTTGGATCCAAATGGACTTTATTCCGGCCCATTTTGCTGCAATGATTCCTTTGACTTGCCACGAACCATTGCAAAGCATGATGTCAATGTTTTCTCTTTTAATGATGTTTTTGATCTTCCATATTTCAGGAAAAAAGGTAAGCAGATATTTAAAGAGAGCTGTCTTTTCTTTTGTCAGGCGGTGCATACTCGTTTCTAAATATGGTACATTCAGCTCGGTCAATGCTTCCCGAAAGTCATCAGAATTTTTTGATGGAAATAAAACAATGGTTTCAATGCCTTTCTCATTGAGCGTATGCGCTACATTCTTAATCCGCTTCAGTGGACCTCCCCCTCTGCCTTCTTCCGTTATATTTAAAATTTTCAATCCCAATCAGCTGGTTTGATTTAAGTCCAATCCTTCATAATAGTGAGTAGGTTGATCAACCAACCACTTTGTCATTTGCGTAATCTGACCTGTATGGTAGCTGGTATGCTCTATTACATGAATCAAGACACTTATACCTGTCATAGAAAAACATTGCACCTCCATGGTTGACTTCATAGTTTCCTCAGAACAAGCATTGACAATCTCTACGGCTTCATTGATGGTTTCTGAAATTTTCTTCTTTAACTCTTTGATCGTATGTGTTTCATTAGATGAAAATTCAAGATCTCTGTTGCGAATATCTTCCTTGCCTCCTATCCCCGTTTGAATATATTGTCGAATATTTCCGCTAAGGTGGAGAACTAGGTTTGCCACGCTGTTTACATGGTCATTTGGGCTAAACCAAATTTTTTCTTCATCCAGCATATCCAGACATTTCAAAATTCTGGTCAATGATTCTTCTTTGACCCTGAGCTCAAATTCTTCTTGTATTAATGTTGCGATCACGCTTCTGCCATTGCAATGAGCCCCAAAGATAATCGTACATCTTCTGATTCCAATAATTTTAAGGCTGTTGCTTCTAAAGTTGCACCTGTGGTAATTACATCATCCACCAATAATACATGCTTACCTTTGATTTTATTGGGTCTTTTTAATTTGAAAGAATGCATCATGTTCTCCATTCTTCCGATTCGACCTTTTTGAGTTTGACTCTCGGTAGCGATGTTTCGAATTACGATATTCTCGGAAGCTGGGATCTCTAATTCTCGCGCTATCCCTAATGCAAATTGGAAACTTTGATTGTATCCTCGCAAATGTTGCTTTTTACTATGCAACGGGACAGGCACAACGATATCAGGAATCTCAAATTCTTTAGAATTCCTTACTTTCCTCGCAAACATTTTTCCCAACTCGATTCCGATGGTTGGCCGGTTCTTATATTTTAATTGTGAAATCACTTTTTGCACTTTACCTTCTTTTCTATATCTAAAAAGTGCAGCTCCTCTTTCAAATGGTACCCTACCCTTCAATCTCATTTCTAAATGATTGTCTCTTATGTCAAACTGATCTGTATAAGGAAGTTCCAAATGACAAGTCAGGCAAAAAACATTCTTACTCATAGGCTCGCTCTGGAAACAAGCGATACAAAGTTTAGGGAATACCAATTGTAAAAGTGCTTCTCCGATTTCTTTTATGATTATCATATGTTCGTTTATTAATAATCACAAAAATGAATGGAAGGTAAACAAGGTTCAGTTTGTTAATCATTAGTTTGTCAATTAGCCAATTGACTAATCACTGTTGTCCGAGATAAAATCTAAAAGTGAGGAGAAAATCCCCTCACAAT
>JAHDDD010000266.1 GCA_020629535.1 Saprospiraceae bacterium | reverse complement strand
ATCAAGCCATAGCCCGGATGTCTTCGATGTCTGGGCATTTTTGGAGAATCTTTGGTCGAATGGGTTTTTGTAGAATTATTGATTTAGTTTATCTATCTTTAAAGGACCCATAAAAATCAAAGAAAGCATGACGACTTCCAAACTCAGTTTCGCTTTAGCCTTTTTCTGTTATCAAATTATGATTCTGTCCATTGCTCATGGTCAGGAGTCAGAAAAGATGGATCAAGGGCATCAATACTTTACAGACAAAGATTATCCTAATGCATTGATTGCGTATCAGGCAGCTTATGATGAGTTTTTGGCATCAGGTCAAAAGAAAGATGCCATTGCCAGTTATGAATTTATTGCCAAAGCACATATGCATCAATACAAAACAGATGTTGCCCTTGACTATTATTACAAAATGGCCTCAATTTCTAAAAAAGAAGGTTGGACAGATGTGTATGTGAATGCTCTTTCTTCTGTTATGGCCATTAAATCCTTCAAAACTGAGGATGACAGCACAAGATTGTATGCGAGTCGCATTCTAAGACAAGAAAACATTCACTATTCAGACAGTTCAAACGCATACAACCAAATAGGTATGGTTTTGAATAGGGCGCAAAAATTAGATTCAGCTAAAATATTTTTAAGAAAGGCAGAAGAAATTGACAGAATGCACAAAGACTCTTCAAGCCTGCCTTTTGTGTTAGCAGGAATCGCCTCAGTTTATGAAAAAGAAGGAGATATTGATGAAGCCCTAAACTTTTTAATTGAATCAACGACCTGGCTTCGTCCTAAAATTGATAATTATAAAAAGGTTTCTTTGTATCGTCAAATAGCACAAAATTTTCTAAAGATTAAAAACACCACCAAGGCCAAGGAATATATAGAAGAATCAATTGTTCTGGCAAAAGAATTCAAGACCATAAACAATGTTGCATACTCCCTTCTCACGCGCGCCAATATTTTGAAAGCCGAAAAAAATTATAAGCAGGCTCTTGAAGATTACTATGAAGTCAAGTCCATACTGGAAGGTACAAAGACGAAGTTTAGATTGGCATCTGTGAGTTTAGGAATTTGTGATTGTCATATAGCCATGCAAAATTACTCTGAATGCGAAAGCCATCTGAAAAAATTTGAAGAGCTTGCAGTTGACCTAGAAAGCGAAACATTGGATCTCAATTACAATCTTATCAGAACGGAGATGGCCATGCAGAAGAATGACATAGCGGCCGCAAGTGAATTTCTGGAGCGAATAAAAAACAATCCAACGTTGGAGGACAACATTTTCGCCAAACTGCAATATGAACAACTATTGGTAGATTATTATGAAGCAACACAAAATCCTGTCAATGCATTGACGCATCTTAAAAATGCTCAATATCTGCGAGATTCATTGTACACGCAAACCCAAAGCATCGCCATGAGTGAAATGGAATCTAAGTACAATAAAAAAGAAAATGAGCTCGCCATCGCAACGTTGGAATTTAAAGACCAAAGAAATCAAATGCAAATCGATCAGCAAAGAGCCATTCTCATTTTTGGTGCTTTGATTTTGTTTTCTCTCATGTATTTGATCATCAGAATATTTACACAAAAGAAACAAATCGAAAATCAAAATGCCACCATATCGTCTGCATTGAAGGAAAAAGAATTATTGCTGCGAGAAATCCACCATCGGGTAAAAAACAATCTTCAGATTATATCATCCTTGCTCTCATTACAAGGGCAATATATCGATGATCCAAATGTAAATCAGGCCATTCAAGAAGGTAGAAACAGAGTAAAATCGATGTCTTTGATACATCAAAATTTGTATCAGAAAGATAACCTGACGGGTGTACATGTTAAAGATTATATGGAGAAGTTGTTTGCCAATTTATTTGATTCATACAACATCGAGCCAGATCGCATTTCTTTGACCACAGAAATTGATGAGATTGATCTTGACATCGATACCATCATCCCTCTTGGATTGGTCATCAATGAATTGCTCACAAATTCTTTGAAATATGCTTTTCCAGATGCACGAAAGGGAAAAGTCAAATTGACCATCAAAGAAAACGAAGACTCACTTTTTGTATCCGTTCAAGATAATGGCATCGGAATTGAAAATCCATCGAAATTACAAGAAAACCAAAGTTTCGGTTTTGAATTGATAGAAGCATTTAAACACAAATTGAAAGCAGACCTTGAGATCAACGGAAGCAACGGAACTACAGTGGCATTAAAAATCAAAAACTACAAAAAGGTGGCTTGATGGAATCAGAGGCGTTACAAAAGATTTTAATTGTTGAAGATGAACCATTGATTGCGATGGACATCAGGAAAATTCTTTTAAAGAACAATTACAATGTCATCGGTGTCGCGCATGACAGCGAAAGTGCTTTGGATATGATAGCCAGCAGATTGCCAAATCTCATATTGATGGATATCAATATTGAAGGGGTAAAAGATGGAATACAAGTGGCTGCAATTGTCAAAGACAAATACGACATACCGGTGATTTTCCTTACCTCGTATTCAGACGATGAGACCTTAGAGCGCGCACAAGAAACATTGCCTTACGCATTTATTGTAAAACCATTTGAAGATAAAAACCTGAAATCGGCAGTGAAGATTGCGTTGTTTAATTATAACAAAAATAAAACGCAAAGCGAGTTCAATGAAGAGAAACTGCAAGCTCTGTCAACTGAGAAATTGACCAAAAAGGAATGTTCTATCATTAAAGAATTATTGAAAGGCATCAGTTCTGCAAGCATTGCCAGCAAAGAATTTGTCTCTATCAACACAGTCAAATTCCACCTCAAGAATATCTATCGCAAGTACAACGTATCGAACAGGTCTGAATTGATATCGTTGATACTAAACTCAAGTTAGGGGAGTTAAATTTGGATTGGGATTTGGGTTGACCCCTTTGGGGTCAGGAAGTTTGTATTTTCACAGTATTTTAAATGGTTCTGACCCCTTTGGGGTCGAATAAAAAATGACTGCAAATAATTATAAATGTTGAGGCTATACTTTGTAAAAATTTTAATGACACTATATTAATGAGTAAAAACTATCCGATAGGGTAGTTTCCGCTTTACAAAAGCATAAGATATTTGGAGTATCAACAACTTCAAAATTATTATTATGCAAACTTCACTCTTACTCTCACAACGGGAGACAGAAGTCCTCAAACTCGTGGCTTCTGAATTATCAGCCAGGGAGATCGCCTCCAAATTATTTATTAGTCACAACACTGTCAAATCCCATCGCAAGACCATTCTGCGAAAGCTAAAAGTGCGAAATGCTGCAGGGATGGTAAGACGCGGATTTGAATTGGGTTTGTTGCATTCCAATGCAGCTGAAATTATTTCTCTAGATTTTAAGACTGAATATTAGATTTCTCTTTTTAGTAAATCAATTCACTAGTCAATTATTGGTGGAGAATATGCCACCACGATACATTTCAAAATTTCTTAATTATAAAAATTTAATATTATGACAACTTCTTCAGACATAAGAAACGTCAAATTAAAATCAATCAACGGTATTTTGCCATTGATTATCTTCATGTTAATCGGTTCAACCAATCTTTGTTTTTCTCAATGGACTTTTCCGGGGATAGCTACTACTATACAAGGAGTAGATGGACCTGAAATAGAGGGAAACAATGCATGGTTGGAATTAACAGGAACCAACAATGCATCCTCCCTAATGGGTTTGAAATTTTCAAATAACTCCGGAGCTGGACAAGTAACGGAAGCTTTTCTTCACTACAACATGGGCACAAATCAGTTGCACTTTAGTCCCGATGGATTTCCATCTAGCTCTGTGTTCAGAGTGGATGTCGACAATGGGAATACGGAGATTGGTGGAGAATTGGATATTACTGGACCGAATACTGCTTTAAGAGTCGATGGTGACGAAGCCATTTGGTATAATGGAACATCTTTCAGTTGGGGATTTGCTGGTGTTTGGAACAGATTTGCCAGACCGATTACCATTGGAGGATCAGTACAACCTCCCACAGGGACAGCATTGGTTACTACCGGTGGGCAAAAAATTAAAATGGTAGGAAATAATGCCAATATCCAATGGCACACAGCTACCAACACAGATCCAAATGGTCCTATTTCAGGTTACATTGGTAGTGACCAAGTTGGAGCTACGAATGTTGTTTCAAGTTTGGATTATGTAGTGCTAAATGGACAAAAAGGCATAGCATTTGAAGCTGCAAATTTACCAAGAATGTACATGGATGATGCTGGAAATTTGGGGATAGGCACGGCCATGCCTGCTTACAAATTACAAGTTTTTGGTGACGCAGACATCACGGGTGAACTCACCGCAGCGTCTGATGCAAGATTAAAAAAGGATGTTTCAAAAATTGAAAATGCACTGCAGACAGTAACAAGCCTTAATCCTGTCAGCTACAATTTTAAGACTTCAGAATTTTCAGAAATGAAATTGCCGGAAGGAGAAAAAATGGGCTTCATAGCACAAGAAATAGAGAAGCATTTACCTCAGTTGGTTTCAGAAGGAGCAGAGATTACGGATGCAAATGGCAAAGCATTCAATTGTAAAAGTGTAAACTATGTGGAGCTGATTCCGATGTTAACCAAGGCGATTCAAGAACAACAAGAAATCATCACTCAGCAAAGTGCATCTATAGCGAGTTTGAAATCTGAAATGGCTTCAATGAAAGCCATGGTCTCTGATAAGAAAGATAACGATAAGATGGAAGGAGTGTCTAAGGAATAGAGTGCAAGAAATGACTTTATACAATTACGAACAAAACTTCTGAAATCACGATTAATGATAATTGAGAAGTTTAGAACGGGTTGCATGTATGCACACCCGTTCTTTTTTTGTGAGATGTCATTTCAAAAAAAAAATGTGCACACTTTTGAAAAAGCATGCACATTTTTTTTCGCCAAACCACTCACCACAAATCACTCACCACTCACCACAAATCACTCACCATAAATCACTCACCGCTCACCAAAATCACTTAATCAAGCTCTAGGTGTCTGAACAACTCTTTTCTTCTTTCTCTTTGATTTTCCTTTCATGGTGTTGGCTAGTTTCATTGCATTGTAAGCATTGACGACTCCACCTGAAACACTCAACTTTGAGAACATGGTTGTTTCCGTTTTTGAACCAGGAACCAAAACCTTTTCATTCATCTTGATTGAGCTTTCCATCAAAATATCTTTTACTTGAACCGCAGAAAGTTCAGGATTATATGACCAGATCAAAGCCGCAATTCCTGCAGCTACTGGTGCAGCCATACTTGTACCTTGTAGATTGGTATACTCATCATCAGGTACTGTAGAGTACATGGCCATTCCAGGTGAGAACAAGTCTACATTCGCTTGACCATAATTGCTAAAAGGAGCTGCAAGATTTTCGCCCTGAGCGAAATTCAATGCACCTACTTCAAGCCAATTCTTCGCTTTTTTTGGCTTAAGGAATTTCTTTTTCGCATAACCATCATTCGGGAAATTATTTTCTTCATCAAGATCCAGAGAAGAATTACCAGCAGCGTGTACGAGCAATACGTCATTTTTGTATGCATGCCTTACTGCATCGTCTACAACTTGTTTGTCCCAAGCATAGCCTTTACCAAAACTCATGTTGATAATATCAGCACCATTGTCAACGGCATATCTGATGGCATTTGCTACATCTTTGTCTCTTTCATCACCATTTGGTACAGTTCTAATAGACATGATTTGCACATTCTCGGCGATTCCATCCATGCCAACATCATTGTTTCTTATCGCACCTATCAATCCGGCCACGTGTGTTCCGTGCAATGCATCGGGACCTTCCACATTGTTATTGCCATAAAATCTTTCCGTTGGATCATCGTAATTATCTCCGACCAACACTCGTGGATTAAATTCAGGGTTGTAGGCAAAATTCATCTGATTTTCAAAGTGC
>JAHDDD010000007.1 GCA_020629535.1 Saprospiraceae bacterium | reverse complement strand
AAAACTCAAAACTCAAAACTCAAAACTCAAAACTCAAAACTCAAAACTCAAAACTGATCACTGAACCACTGACCACTGAAACTGATCAAAAAATGCTTCCCAACTTTCAATTTTGCTTGGTCTTCCTTTTCCTTCTCCTTTCGGAGAATGTTTTTTCGCAAATCCGATACCTGCCAGTCAATAAAAATATTCAGAAGGTCAATATCATTCCTTGGCTCGATCTGATCATAGATGAAAACAAGAATGTCGACTTTTCAGAAGCATTGAATAATGAGGAATTATGGACTCAAAATCTGCAAACTGATCTCAGCTTTCCACCTCAAAATGACAGACACTGGGTTCGACTGGGTATCACCTCAGATGATGATGAAGAATACATTTTCGAGCTTGCATATCCACATATTGCAAAATACAAATGGTGCACTAGGAAAGAAGGAAGAGTAAATACCTTGGATTGGCAAGGTGACAATTTTCCTTTCAATCACAGAAGAGGAAGTCATCCAAACTTCATTCACAATATCTGGTTGGAGAAGCAAGACAGTATTGAAATCTTTATTCTTTTTGATCAAGAAGGACAAGAGCTTCCACTGATCATGAATGTTTACACTGAGAATTCATTTTTAGAAGAAGAAAACTCCAAAAGATTGTTTCACGGTATGAGCATAGGCGTTAACTTCTTTGTCGCAATTGCTCTGTTGGGACTTTTTCTGACCTTTCGATACAGATTTCTATTTTATCAATCAATGATTTCATTTTCAAGTATACTGTATGTGCTTTCTGATGAAGGATATGGCTTTATGTATTTGTGGTCTAAGTCACCATGGATGAATGGTCTTTCAAGGCCATTGTTTTTAGGCCTGATTTCGATATTCAGTGTTTTATTTACCATCAATTTCTTGAAATATTCTCCTCGAAGTCGATTGGTGAAAGTACTGATAGGAGTACTTATCATTTACGTTGTTTTTATGCTATTTGTTCATCCTTTTCAATGGTTGGAAATTGATAATGAAGAAAACATTGGAATTGTAATCCTTAGCTTTTTGGTCTTTTCTTTTCTTTTGACAGCCATAAACATTTGCCTTTGCTTACACAAGATTGTCAAAGAGAGATCAGCTGACGCGATCGTATTACTATTGATTTTTGCTGTCACTTGTTTCGTATTGTTGTCGAGGGTTTTTCGAATCCAGGACTTGATTTCTCCAAATTACATCACAGAACATCCAGGGATAGTAGGAATGAGCCTACATATAACATTGATCGGGATGTACCTTTTTTATCGAAGCTTTGTGCGGGCTGGTGAAACAAGAAAAATCAGACTTCAACTTGCGAAAGAAAAACAAGCAGCAGCAGAATCATTGATGATGAGCCTCAACAACGAGCGTGAAAGAATTTCAATGGACATTCACGATAGTTTGTCGAGTCTTTTGTCGGCGGCAAAGATGAATCTTGAAGCTGCAAAATCTACATTTCCTCAAAGCAATGATATCGAAAACAGTATTTCAATTTTTGAAAAAATCGATCAATCATTGAAAGTCATCTCCCATAATTTGATGCCGAGTACATTGAAACAATTTGGTTTAGTAGAAGAGATTCGTTCAATGATAAAATCCTATAAAGAGGCTGGATCGATGAAGATCAAATTCGAATATTTCGGCATGGAAAAGCGATTGAAAGAACATGTCGAACTCGAATTGTATCATATTATCTCTGAGCTTTTGGACAATGTTAGAAAGCATGCTTCTGCCTCAAATGTGTTTATCCAACTCAACAGTTATGACTCACATATAAATCTAATCATTGAAGACGATGGAGTGGGATTTGTTAAATCAAATATTCGGAAGGGCGCGAGAGGTCTTGAAAATATTGAAAATCGTGTCAAGCTATTAAACGGTGAAGTGGATTTCTATTCTGTACCTTTAAAAGGCACCACTGTGACCATTGATATCAGGATATAACTTACATTTATGCTATGTCTTACTATGACAAAGTTTATCAGGTGACACGTTCCATTCCAAGAGGACGAGTAAGTACGTATGGAGCTATTGCAGACTTTCTTGCCCTTGGCTCAGCAAGGATGGTTGGCTATGCACTAAATCATTCACACATGATGGATGACATACCTGCCCATAGGGTGGTTAATCGCATTGGCGAGTTGAGTGGGAGACATCAGTTTGTCACTCCGACCTACATGCAGGAGATGCTCGAAAAGGAAGGCGTCATTATTAAGAAAGATAAGGTGGTCGAATTCTCTAACTTATTTTGGCATCCTGGAGAGGATCTAAAGCAAGAGGATTTTGAATAAGATAATCAATATGATTTCCGGTCCACGGAATGTATCTACCGCTATTATGTATGCGTTTGATAATCGGAACGATTTTATAGGAGTTGATGAACCTTATTATGCACATTATTTATCAAAAAGAGATGTTGATCATCCAGGAAAAGGAGAGATTCTTTTGAGTCAGAATCATGATCCGAATGTAGTAACTTCGGAGATCCACGCATTGGCAAAACAGCGCAATGTATTTGTCAAGAATATGGCACATCACATTCTAAAAGAGCAAGACCATTCTTTCCTTTCGGGGATGATAAATTTTCTGTTGATCAGAAATCCCAAACAATTGATTGTTTCTTTTTCAAAAGTTATCGAGAACCCAACGATCAATGATATTGGACTGAAAAGATCATTTGAAATCATGCAATGGTTGAAAGCAAATGGTATGCAACCTATAGTTTTAGATTCTGCAGAAATATTGAAAAATGCCGAGATTACCTTTCAAAAATTATGTGTTAAGCTGGACATTCCCTTTGATCAAAATATGCTTAAGTGGCAAAAAGGTCCCAAATCAATTGATGGAATTTGGGCAAAATATTGGTATGAAAATGTGCACAAAACAACACAGTTTGAAAGCAAGACCACAAGAGACGAACCATTGCCTGAACATTTGACCGATTTGTATACTGAAGCCAATGAATATTATATAGCTTTAAGCGAGTATTTGATTGAAGTGGATAAAATGTGATCAGAAAAGGACAGAGACGGTTAGTGGTTTATTAATTTAATTGCGATAGATGTTACAGAAGTTTGATAAAAGAAATAAGGATATTAAGATTTGGGTTGGGAAAGAGATCGTTCCGAGGGAGGAGGCGAAGGTGAGTGTTTTTGACAGTGTCGTTCAAGGAGGTGATGCGGTTTGGGAAGGGCTACGTTTATACAAAGAAGGCATCGTTATGTTGGATCGGCATTTGGACCGGCTCAGAGATTCCGCCAAGGCCATGCACTTTGTGGATATCCCTTCACGGGAATACATAATTGATGCCATCGCTCAAACACTCAGAGCCAACGAAATGGAGAAGGATGTACACATCCGTTTAACATTGACAAGAGGAGAAAAAATTACTTCGGGAATGGACCCAAGGCTTAATCAGTTTGGAAGTTTATTGATCATCGTTCCAGAATATAAACCACCTGTTTATGACAATGAACATGGTATAAAAGTTATTACATCCACCATTAGACGAAATTCTCCCAATCATCTTGACTCAAAGATTCATCATAACAATTTGATCAATAATATACTGGCAAAAATACAATCAAATGTAGCAGGTGCAGATGCGGCATTGATGTTAGATTTGTATGGTTATGCCGCTGAGTTAAATGGTACCAATATTTTCATGAGTAAAAATGGAAAAGTCTACACTCCGCATGCAGACGCATGCCTTCATGGCATCACGAGAGGCCTGATCATTGAATTGGCGCGAGAATTGGGATTGCACATGGAAGAGAAAAACATTTCACTTACTGAATTGTATGCCGCTGATGAAGTTTTTTGTACAGGCACAATGGGAGAATTGACACCCATTTATGAAATAGACGGTAGGAAAATCGAAAATAATAGTTCAGAAAAAATATTACCAAAGTTGATAGAATCGTTTGAACTAAGAGTGCCAAAACTTTGTATCAAAGTATAGAAAATCTTTTTAAAAATGATAAGAATATATTCAACCCTAGTGTTTTTAATGTTTGCCTCATTTTCTTTCGGACAAACAGTGTTCGGGACATGGAAAAGCATTGATGATAATGATGGAAAAGAAAAGTCTCTGATTGAAATCTATGAAGAAAATGGTAAGGTATACGGCAAAGTTCAACAATTGTTGGAAGGAGCCAGTATTTCTCATTGCAATGAATGCAAAGGAGATAGAAAAGGTAAGTCGATCGAAGGAATGGTTATTTTATGGGACCTAGAGAAGGATGGAGATGGTTATTCGGGAGGCGAAATCATTGATCCTGCAACAGGAAAAATCTACTCTGCATTGATCGAATTAGAGAATGCAAACAAGCTGGAAGTCCGAGGATATATGGGTTTTTCACTACTCGGTAGAAGTCAGTATTGGATTCGCGCTGAGTGATACAATAATTTGAATATCCAGACTGTTTTAGAGGTATATTTTTTAACAAAAAATAGCGTATGACGCACGACTACACTCCAAACATGCTGGTTAAACTTATTTACGGTGAAACGGACTTGTTTCAAACCCTTGAAATCGAGGATGCTATTGAAAACAATTCTGAGCTTAAAACCATGTTTTTCGACCTGAAGAATGGATTTAAGAAATTACCCAAAGTGACATTTTCACCTTCTAATGCTGCAATTCAGAACATAATGTTCCATAGTGCGCTGTACGAGGTGGAAGCTTAATGCTGTTTAACCGAAGATTAAATGAGGGTTGCTCAATTTGAGCAACCCTTTTTTTATATTCATTGCTGAATGGACCGAAAGCAAAGATTTTTCTTGATCATGTTGTTACTGATTTTCTTGCAGGATGTATCAGGGCAAGCCTGGGGACCTTCTTTTTATGCAGGCAATATTATCAGACACAGAGAAAACCTTGCTTTTGATCAACCCAAATTCATTTTTGGTGGAGAATATGAATATCGTGTGGCTGCAAACGAAACTTCACTATGGCAAAGGTTTTGGAGAATGCCAGATTTCACACATCATTTTCAGTTAGCATCTTTCGGCAATCCTGATCAATTGGGATATACTTTTGCGTATTATCCAAGTCTATCTTTTAAGATGTTTTCAATCGGAAAATCCACCTTCCGATTTCAAGCAGGGTCGGGACTTGTGTGGATTACCAAACCATTTGATAAAATTGAAAACACAAAGAACAATGCCATAGGTACGCACCTGAATAACATCACTGCATTTACATTTGAGAACAAGTATGTCATTCATCAAAGGTGGGAGCTTGAGCTCGGGTTTCAGTTATTGCATTATTCAAATGGAGCTGCGCATACACCCAACAGTGGAATTAATATTGGTTCTTTCAAAGCAGGAGTTAAGTATAGGTATCAACCAAAAGTTGGAAAACTTGCTGTGCTTTCCGGTCAATTTGTACAATATATTGAAGAAGAGAAAGCCTCTTTTCTTTCTAAGATATCAACAGAAATAAATATTGGTATTGGTTTTAAACAAATCAAACCTGATGGTGGTCAAAATTTTATTGTACCTCAGTTGAGTATGTTGTTGTCTCATCGAACCATGCAGTATTTCCACCTGATTGCAGGTATACGTTCTGAATATAATTACGCTAGAAATTATTTTTTACGTTCTTTATTTTTTGAAAAATCAGAAGCGAGAAGACAGTCTTTCGATCATGAGATATTGGTTGGAGCAGATTTAATTTTTGGTAAAATATTCGCAAGGATTTCGAATACGCTTTCCATGCCGATTTTGAATGCAAGGGACGATTGGCAATTATCGCATCGATTGGGATTGTTTTATAAAATTACCCCTAGAAGTCATATCGGTGTTTCAATGAAATCAAGAAAGTTTGTGGCAGAATATCTGAGTATAAATGTAGGTATCAAAATTTAAGTTTAAAGATTAACATCAAATTCAAGTCCCATTCTTGAGCAATAGATCTTATTCTTCTTTTTTCTGCCAAACTACTCTTTGAGGATATGGTATTTCAATGCTATGTTCTTTGAATTTTTTGTCGATCTCAAATCTCATGTCACTTTTGATATCTTCAATGACTATGAAATTTCTTGAGAAGTAGTAGACTGTGAAGTCCAATGAACTTTCTCCAAAGGCATTGAACCTAACAAACGGAGCTGGGTAATTTATGATGTAAGGATTTTCCTTTGCAACATCGAGCAGCAGTTTTTTTACCAATTGCGTATCGCTGCCATAGGCGACACTGACATTCACATCAAATCTCACCTTATCATCGAAATGGGTCCAGTTCATGGCTGTCTCATTGACCAATTTTGAGTTTGGAACAAGTAATGTAATGTTACCTCTAGTCTCAATGGTCGAAGCCCTAAGACCTATTTTTTTAACCACTCCTACATTGTCACCAACTTGTAATACATCGCCGACTGAGACCGTTCTTTCAAACAACAAAACTATGCCTGACATAAAATCATTGAAGGTTTGCTGAAGACCCAAACCAATACCTACCAACAAGGCCGCAGCACCTCCTAGAAGTAGGTTGATATTCAGTCCTACCTTGTCTAGCATTAAGACGATGGCGATGACATAGATGATGTATTTGAGCAATTGGTTGATCGCATACTGAGATCCGACATCTACCTTCCGTTGCTTGTATACGCCATACAAGACCAAATGAATGAGAACCCAAACGATCACTTGAGCAAAGAGAAAAATTAAGACGGCCTCAAAAATATCTGAGATTCTGAAACTAACATTTTCGCCATTTATGGCAGAGCTAAAAAGTGCACGATCCCATTGAAGAATTCGAATTAAGAAAATAAGACCAACGAAAATGACGATGTATCGAATGGTCCTCCTTACTTCTATTTCATTGTCCTGATTTTGAAAATTGCTGTAGTTTTTTTGATCATCACGCTTCGTGTAGAAGTCGTGAATAAAAAGGTTGTTTACAGCCCAATGTACTGCACGAAGGATTTCGATAACGATCAAGAAAAGAATAAGAAAACCCAATGTGACGGTACCCGTATCTGTTGAGTAAAGAATAAAGTCTAAATTGAGAAAAGCAATGGTCAAAAAGACACAAAACAAGGCAACCCCACCAAACACGATTCTTTTAAATTTTTGGATAGAACTTTCTGGTATCTCTTTGTTTCTTGTCGCTAAAGGAAGAAGATAAGAATTGAAAAAATTGATCAACAACCATCCAACAATGATGATGATACAGATACCAATTATGTGGTCTGTAGTCAGGTCAAAATCTCCAATTGAAAATAATGTATTATTCACAGCTTATCTCTCAATTCTGAATATAAATAACGTATTTTTCTTTGTAGTATTCATCATCTAATACACGATGAATATCAAAAAATTCAAGGTAATCATGTGACAACTCATTCTGAAGATCTTTCGGATTGCCACCTTTTAGAATGATCAAACCATTGGGCAATGCGTTGTTGTCTCTCTCTTTGAAAGAACGCCTGGTCCAGGCCCTTAACTTGGTTAAAGTTGTAACAGCTCTGCTTACTATAAAATCATACTTGGCCTTTAATTCCTCAATCCGAATATGCTCTGCTTTAACATTTTTCAGATCATATTTATCAATGAATTCATTAATAACTTTGATCTTTTTAGCTCGTGCATCGATTAGATGAAATTCAGTGTCAGGAAAGCAAATAGCCAAGGGGATGCCAGGAAATCCACCTCCGGTCCCGAGATCTAATACTTTTGTGCCCCCTTTAAAATCTATCACCTTTAAAATCATTAGACTGTGGAGTATATGTCTTTCCCACAGATTGTCGATGTCCTTTCTGGAGATGAGGTTTATCTTCTCATTCCATTCAGAAATGTGTTGGACAAATTTTTCGAGTAATGCAATTTTGCTTTTGTCCAATTCTGGAAAGTGCTTTTCAAGTAACTCTGATCTTACCAATCTACTTTGTTTCTTTTGATAGTAAAGATTGAAAAATATAGATAAAAACATGCAGTCAAAAGATCTAGAGGAATCCAAAAAGGAATAAGATCTCTCATGTCCAATTTTCTAAATAGTAATACAACAATTGGAAATAGCAAGATGATTCGAATTAACCAAAGTAAAATACCAAGTTTCCATTGACCTGAAAGGGTTAGATAGAAAATGGCCAGGTATATGATTATCAGACTGATAGAGAACACAGTCAACCACATGATGTCTTTCTTTTTATACAAGCTACCAACACTAAGGTGACGAATCTTTTGCTTCTTATAATTTTTCCATGAATGTTTGGGTTCGGAGATGGTCCATGAATCAGGAGAAATGCATAAGGATGTATTTTTTCGATTCGCAAGCATATTGATAAACAAATCATCGTCGCCCGAAGCATATTTTTGATGAGATTCGAGCAAGTCAATTTTTGAAAAAATGGATTTGTGATACATAACATTCCTACCAACTCCCATGTAAGGATGACCATGTGCAGCCCAAGATAAATATTGGACCGCAGTAAGCCAGGTTTCATATCTGATCCATTTGTTGAGAAAGCCAGCAGTTTTTTGATGTGGACTAAAGCCGAGGACAATTGATTTTGTATTAGAGGCGGCATTCAACATTCTTTCTATCCATTGATAGCTCTTAGGAACACAATCTACATCAGTAAGAAGCGCCCATTCGGTATCCACTTTTTTCAAGACTTGTCGCAAAGCGTATTTTTTTCCAGGAATGTCTTTTTCGCAAATAAAAACCTTGAGTTGTGGATAATTCGTCTTTAGTTTTTCTAGAACATTGATGGAATCATCGGTAGAAAAATCATCGATGATTAGAATTTCGGCTTGAACGCTTTGTTGACTTATTTTCAATATTAGGTTCTCAAGATAATTGGCCCCGTTTTTATTACAAATCACGACAGAAACTGACGGCCGCTTTACATTTGATGGGGTAGCATGGTGTGCAGAAGACAATATTAGCAATTTGGAAAAAACAAAGTACCAGAATACCAATTGTACTATTACAGCTATAAACCCAACAATCATTGCCTAATTCAAAAAAAACTTAAGTGATTGTGTATAGATACTCAATTTTTTGCGTTACTAAATCGCAGACAAACAGTTAGGAGTGGATTATGATGAATTTTATTGGTGAGAGGTAGTGAAAATGACCACATTTCTCACGAATTCTGATTATTTTTGAGTTCTTAATTCATTCCCAACAACGTACCAATTTGAGATACCCTTTGTAATCGGTCAATTGACCGTCTTACAACAGTCTTATTTTAAGCAAATTACAGAAACCCTTGACAGAAATGAAAATTCAATTTTTTCTATTGATTCTTATGCTTGGTTGTGGAAGTCTCCAAGCACAAATGAACTACAACGGTCAGTCTCTATACGGAAACGAATGGGTTGACCTCAATAAATCCTACATCAAGTTTACAGTCAATGAAGATGGGATTTATCGCATCAGATATGATCAACTGACTGCCAATGGGTTTCCAGCTGACGTAAAAGGAAGTGAAATTCAACTTTTCACTTACGGAGAACAAGTAATGATTCACGTAAGTAAAGAAGGTCAGTTTTCATCAGGAGATTACATTGAGTTTTTTGGACTCAAAAATGATGGCACCCTAGATCGTACACTTTACGAAGATTGGACAACACAACAGTTGAACCCCAATCACAGTATGTTTACAGACGAGAGACCGTATTTCTTAACATGGCAAGTCGGCTCAAACAATAATGCCCGCTATGAAACTATCTCAAATGATTTAACCGGAAATCTCCAAGCCGAGCCTTTTTATTTACATGAAGACAAACAAGTCTTCAATCACTTCCATGTAAGTCCGGTCATTAATGAAGAACAAGTAAGATATTCTAACTTCTTCACAACGGAAGGATTTGGAACCATGTTGCTTCAACAAAATACAGTTGAATTCAATCCAACAAATGTTGCACCAGGAAATCCAAACTCTAAACTCTTTTTCAGGTATGGTACAAACGCAGGTAACCACATTGTACACGTAGAGTTTAATGATGATCTTTTGGATACTCGTCCTGGAAATGCCTATGTAGTTGAACAGCTCGACTTTGACATATTGACTTCTGATATCAAAAACAACAACAAGCTGGTCTTAAAAGGAACTGCAAGCAACTATGATTTGAACAGTATATCGTATGCGCTCCTACGTTACCCAAGAGAATTTCAGGCAAGCAATCAATCAGAATTTAGATTTCCATTTCCAATGCATGGATTTAAGAAATATTTCGAAGTTCAAGGATTTGCGGCTCAAGGAGGAGCACCTGTTGTACTAGATAGAACCAATGGTGTGAGACTAGAATCTTCACTGGAAGGTGGAGTGGTAAAATTTGCATTGCCACAAGCATTGACAAAAAGAGACATAATTATCTACTCACAGCCTAAAACTATTGATAATCTGAAGCAACATTTCTTCAGAAATTATGGAAATGAATCTCCAGATTATGTCATTCTCACCAGCAGAGAATTGAATAAGCTTGATGTCACAGGTACAAACTGGATTAATGAATATGGATCATTTAGAGAAACGCCACTTGGAGATTCTTACAATGTTGCCGTTGTGGAAATTGAAGACATCAGAGATCAATTTGGCTATGGAGTTGACCAACATTCAATTGGAATCAACAATTGGGCAATGTATGTTAGAGACTTGTGGCCTGATTGGAAACATGTATTCATCATTGGCAAAGGTTATGAATATGGGGAAATAAGAAATGATCCAAATTTGGTTAGCTACGTGCCGACACATGGAGAACCTGGAGCAGATCACCTCATGTTTGCAGAACGCGGCACTACATTTCCAATTGTTGCTGTAGGAAGATATGCAGCTACCTCCAGAGAACAGATTGGGGCTTATCTTAATAAAGTCAAAGTTTTTGAAGACCAATCCGTTTGGGGTCAAAGTATCGAAGGGAGGTCTTGGATGAAAGAAGTTGTTCACTTGAGTGGTGGAGACCCACTGATTCAAGACATCCTGAGAACTTGGTTGGATGATATGGGTGAAGTTTTAGAAGAGCCAAAGTTTGGTGCTAATGTTACAACATTTGCAAAAACGACTTCTGATCCGATCCAAACTTCATTATCACAATCGATTATTGATAAAATAAATGACGGAACTAGTATCATCACTTTCTTTGGCCATTCCGCAGTGGGCACTTTCGATTTTAGTATTGAAGACCCTTCTCAGTTTGACAATGAAGGGAAGACACCTGTCATTTTTTCACTTGGTTGTCACTCTGGAAATATTCACACAACATCTGAAGGTATTAGTGAGAAATTTGTGCTTGAACCTGAAAAAGGAGCGGTTGCATTTGTAGCTTCTTCTGGTGTGGCGTATGTGAATCCTCAATATTTGCACGGTAGATATGCCTATGATTTGTTAGGAGATGATTTTTATGGAAGACCAATTGGAGAGATTCTAAGAGAATCAATGATTCAAAATACAAACAACAACAATTTCCAAGTAAGCACCTTGCAGCAGCAACTAACTTTGCATGGTGATCCTGCATTGGTTATCAATCCTTTGCCTGGTCCAGATTTTGTTCCAGATTTTAGCACATTCAGAACAGTGCCGGAAGTAGTATCTGGAAGATTGGATAGTATAGACATTTGTTTTGATATTGTAAATATTGGTTCTGCTATTACAGATACCATGAATTATTATTTGGTCCATTCCAATATTTCAACACAAGACACATTTTACTTTTCTGCTTCGACTCCTTGGAATAGAGAAGAAGTATGTGCTACCATTCCTATAGACATGATTTCCGCCATCGGAAAAAATGTGATCGATGTATTTATTGATTATGATAACACCATTAAGGAAGAGCCAGGACCGGATGCCGAGGCAAACAATACACTAAAAGATGCTTATCAAATTGAAGGCTTTTGTTTCTTCGCTTTGAGTAATAATCCAATTCCATTTTATCCTTATGAATTTGCGATTACCAATGAGGAAGATCTAACATTGCTGTCTTCAACAGGTAATGCCTTTGTTGATCCAGGAGATTATGAAATTGAAATAGACACAACAGAGCTATTCAATAGCCCACTGAAACAAGCAGCCAGTGTATCTGCCAATGGAGGATTGGTCTCGTGGCAACCAAACGTACAATACCTAGAAAACCAAGTTTATTATTGGAGAGTAAAAGCAGCCAATTCTGAAGTTGAAACAGATTGGAATTATAGTTCTTTTATTCATATTGATCAATATGAAAGTGGATGGAATCAAAGTCATTTATATCAATATTTAAAAGATGACTTTAAGACTTTAGGCATTGATAGTACAACAAGAAACTTTAATTATTCAAATTCAACATTTGAATACAGAATAAACAATACAATTTGGGAAGTAGGAGTCAACGACCATGAGTATTTTCTTAATCAAGAAAGATTAGGTGGATTTTTCCCAACTAATGAGTTTCCTTCAGGAATATACTTTTTCGTAATTGATCCTATTTCAGGAGAACATTTACCTTGCCCTGCCAATGGACCTTTCGGTTCTGATCCACAACCGAGTATTTTGCCAGCTGATGGTTTTAGAGCGGTATGGCAGTTCAGAACAGATTCTCCTGAAGAAAGGGCAGAGGTGGTTAATTTTGTTTCTAATGAAATTCCTGATGATTATTATGTCATCATGACCACAGTACAATCTCTCTATAATGATTATAAGCCTGGAGAATGGGAGGAAGAATTATTTCAAGTGTTTGAAAGCAAAGGTTCAACCCTTATCAGATCATTGGTAAATAATACTGTTCAATATTCATTGGCATGGCAACAAGGAGGAGAAGTACTCAAAGAAGAAATTGGAATAGCAGGAGAAAGGAAATTAGATATTTTTTATCCTATCAACGTAAGATGGTTTGAGGGTGATATGTACTCAACAGTAATAGGACCGGCTGCTAAGTGGAATAAATTCCTTTGGAACCTTGAGGGCTTTGAAGCCAATGAAGATATTTACAACATAAGCATCACCGGTATTCAAGGAAACGGAACAGAAGACGTACTTGTACAATCTGTCAATAGTCAGGAATTTGATCTTTCTCCGGTTAACCCTAACGTATATCCGTATTTGAAACTTGAGTTGTTTTCGAGAGATACAATTTCACATACTTCATTTGATCTTGATTACTGGAGAGTGGTTTATGAACCATTACCAGAAGCGGTACTGAATACACAGGATCAATTTAGTTTCCATGCAGATACAATAAAGCGAGGAGAGAAATTAAACTTGACTTATACGATAGACAATGTAAGCTCAACCAATATGGACAGTATGTTGGTGCATTATACGATCATTGATAATGAAAACAACGAGATTTTTGAGAGCAAAAGAAAGTCTCCTTTACAAGCTTCGGCCTCTATCGGTGACAGTTTTGAAAAAGAAACGACCGACTTGAATGGTCCTTATAAATTGAGAGTGGAAATCAATCCCGATAAAGATCAGCCAGAACAATATGATTTCAACAATTTGGGAATCTTGTCTTTCTATGTAGCCGGAGATAATGTCAATCCATTGCTTGATGTAACCTTCGACGGTGTCAGAATTTTGGATGGAGACATAGTCTCTTCAGAGCCATTTATCAAGGTTGTCTTGTCTGATATAAACTCAAATTTATTGTTAGAGAATATTGATGATTTCCAATTGACATTGTTATCGCCAGGACAAACAGATCCGGTGGAGATTGATTTGAATTCTCCTGAAGTTAACTTCATTCCAGCCTCAGATGTCAATGACAATCAGGCATGTTTGGAATTCAGTCCAACTTTCATAGAAGGAGAATATACATTGTTCATTCAAGGGAAAGATGCTTCTGGCAATTTCTCCGGTGATCAAAAATTCTCGATCAGTTTCAAGGTGTACGAAGAAGATATGATTTCAAATGTGTTGAATTATCCCAATCCATTTTCAACACAAACGGAATTCATCTT
Organism: Saprospiraceae bacterium; assembly: GCA_020629535.1. Classification (GTDB taxonomy): domain Bacteria; phylum Bacteroidota; class Bacteroidia; order Chitinophagales; family Saprospiraceae; genus JAHDBF01. Next base: position 19,824 of record JAHDDD010000007.1, on the reverse strand, counting down.
TACTTTGACAGGAAGTCAGGTTCCTCAAAACTATCATATCAAGATTATGACCGTTTCAGGAAAGGTAGTCAGAGAAATCACCCAAGAAGAATTGGGACCCATTCACATTGGTGTGAATCGATCAGAATATAAATGGGATGGACGAGATGAATATGGCTCTAGATTGGCCAATGGCGTTTATATCTATAAATTTTATACAGACATAGACTCAGATCTGGATGCTTTCAGTCTGGGTGATGCAGATGACTTTTTCAAAAAAGGTTTTGGAAAACTGGTCATCATGAGATAAAAATTTTTCAAAAGGAGACAGTGTAAATTGTCTCCTTTTGCTTTTTAAAGAGACTACATGGCGGTAGGCCGTATATATTATAACAGACCCTATATCCAAGGCAATGAGATGGCATACATCCAGGAAGCTATCCAACAAAACTTCATTTCCGGGCAGGGTCCTTTTACAAAAAAATGTCAAGATTGGTTTGATCGGCAACTAGGTTTTGAGAGAACCTTATTAACAACATCGTGCACAGATGCATTAGAAATGTGTGCCTTGCTACTTGACCTAAAAGAAGGAGATGAGGTTATACTACCGTCGTTTGCATTTGTCTCGGTGGCCAATGCTTTTTTGTTGCATGGAGCTACGTTGAAATTTGCAGATAGCCAATCAGACCATCCAAATCTAAGTCTCGAATCTGTTGAAAGTTTGATCAATAATCGAACACGTGCAATAGTGTTTATTGATTATGCCGGTATGGGCGTAGGTGTTGATCAAATGAGACAACTTGCTGAAAATCACAATTTGGTTCTAATAGAAGATGCCGCACATGGTCTTGGGGCAAATTATAAGAATAAAAAGATTGGTTCTTTCGGTCATCTCTCAACCTTGTCTTTTCATGAATCAAAGAATATCACCTGCGGAGAAGGTGGAGCATTGATAGTCAATGATGAACGATATTTTGAAAGAGCATGTGTTCTACTAGAGAAAGGAACCAACAGAAATAAATTCAGACAAGGCGTTATTAATAAATACGAATGGGTAGACAAAGGCGCATCCTATTTATTGTCTGATTTGAATGCAGCCATGTTGCTAGGACAGTTGGAAAATCTCCAATTCATCAATGAAAAAAGAATTGAAATTTGGAATACATACAGAAGTGCTTTTGAGAATATAAATGAAGAGATTTCATTACCGACTCTACCTGAATTTTGTGATCACAATGCACACATCTTCTATTTGTTGATGAATTCAGAGGAATCTCAAAAAGAGATTTTAAACTTCTTAAACTTGAAATCCATTTGGGCGACATTCCACTATTTGCCACTACATCTGAGCCCGTTTTTTAAGGATCAATATTATGGACCGGAACTAAAAAATGCTGTAAAATTTAGTGAGAGCATTGTCAGATTACCCTTACATCTGCATTTGGCGGAAGTTGACATTAATTATATCATAAAATGGGTGAAAAACTATTGTGAAGACTAAAAACAGTATAATTTGAAAAATCATCTAAATAATGCGAGATTTGTGGTTTGAAAATGTCTAGAACCTTTCATTCCGCAAAGGAAATTCCAACTACATTGTTAATCCCACTACTTGTCCTTAAATTGAAAGTAAGTAGTTAATTAAGTAATTATGAAATTGAATTTGCTATTCGTTTTTTTCTTCGGTTTGCCATTCTTGATTCAAGCTCAAGGAATTGAGTTTTTCAAAGGTACTTGGGATGAAGCATTGGTGAAAGCCAAAGAGGAAGAAAAAATGATATTCATAGATTGTTATACTACCTGGTGTGGTCCTTGTAAGATGATGACAAATAAGATTTTTCCGGTTGAAGAAATTGGTGAATTTTATAATAAACACTTCATTAATATGAAGTTGGATATGGAGAAGGAAGCAGGTATGAGATTTGGAAAGAAATATCCGGTTTCTGCTTATCCGACCATGTACTTTATCAATGACAAAGGAGATGTTGTCCAGAAGGTAGTTGGAGCTAAAAGAGAAAATGAATTCCTTCAGCTTGGGAAGACAGTGTTGAGCATGGATGATAGAACGGAAGATTATGCAGTTCAATGGGAAGAAGGCAAAAGAGATTATGAACTCGTGTACAAATATTTAAAGGAGCTAAACAAAGTTGGAAAGCCTTCTGGTAAAGTGGCAAATACATATTTGAGAGAGAAGCCAGACATTACAAAAGAGCAGAAAGCGAAATTTTTGTTGGAAGCAACAACAGAAGCGGACTCCAAATTATTCGATCAGTTCGTTGATATGAAAAAGGAGATTATTGCAGTAAGTTCTAAAGAAGTATTTGAAGAAAAAATAAAATCTGCTTGCAATAAAACCATTGATAAAGCAATCGAATACGAATATGAAGATCTGGTTGCGGAGTCCATCGAAAAAATGAAAAAAGCAAACCCATCAAACGCATCTATTTTTGAATATGAAGCATTGATGAAATATGCTAAGGCATTTGAAGATTATGAAGGATGGTCAAAGTATGCTAAAAAATATTTCAAAAAGTCAGGAAAGAAATATGAAACCTATGCAACGCTCATATCAGATGTACAAGGTTTTTATAGAAAAAATGAGAAGGCAAAGTCTGATATGTTTGAGTGGTACGATGAATTGATTAAATGTGATGAATGTTCAGAAGATGAATTCTTATCTTACGCAAAAGTGTTGATGGAAAACGGACAAAAAGAAAAAGCAATGACCGTAGCAAACACCATTTTAGAAAAAAACAAAGCTTCTGGAAAATCCACCAGAAAAGTTGAAATGTATATAAAATACTTAGAGCGACAAAGCTAGATGTAATCAATGCAAAAGGGAACTACTTTACTTCTTACCATATTAATGCTTCTTCCATTCTGCTTTCTGAGTGGGCAGAACATAGTTTCTTTTTCCCGTGTTGAACTTGATAAGGCGATTGAAACTGCGCAAAATCTTGATAAACCTATTTTTATAGACACCTATGCACCTTGGTGTGTGCCATGCAAAAAGATGGACAAGGTATTTAGGGAAAGAGAAGTAGCAAGATTTTTCAACAGTCATTTTGTGAATGTCAAATTCAATATGGACCTCACAAAAAGTCTGACCGTAAAAAATAAATATAAAGTTGCTTTTTTACCAACCCTACTCATACTCGATAAAAACGGCAACCTCAGATTTAAAATAGATCGTTTGATTGATGCCAATGAGCTTTTACATATTGGGAATGTAGCGGTGTACGGATCCGATTATAAAAACAAAAACTTAGCAACAGAAACGAGTGCTCCAACAACTAATGATGAAGTAGTTGTAGCGGAATCAAGGAAGACTCAAGCGAGAAATGAAATTTCACAATCGGCAGTGGGAGAAACCATTGACGGAGAAAAAATACTTCATGTATTTGATCCAAATGCGGATGATGCGCCACCAGAAATATTATACGAAGAAGCATATTTCAGAATGCAGCTGATGGACGGAAGTCATCAAATTACAGCTCAAAAATATCTTGATACTCAAACCGATTGGTCATTGGACAAGAATATCAGATTCATTTATGATTTTTTACATACAACCCAATCAAAAGAGTTTGAATATTTGTTGGCAAACAGAGATCAATTCAATCGAGTTATCGGAAAAGATCAAGTGGATCGAAGTATTGAGATGATTGTAAATATTCAATTATATCAAGGCATTCCTAGGCCCACATTTGAAGAGGCAAGAACACTTTTTGAATTAATTGATCCTCATACTGCAGAACATAATCTACATTTCTACTTTACCAATCGTTTATACGAAGAAGAGAAATATGAGGAGTTTCGCGATCAGGCACAAAGGTACTTTGCGACCTTCAATGATGAAGATCGGGACCTCAATATGAAATATGTGAAGAATATGTTGGACGAAAAGCCAACGAAAGAGCAATTAAAGGAGTGTGAGCGTCTGTTATCGAACATTAGTTTTGTTGAATCAGACTTCGAATACCAATTGACAATGGCCAAGGTATTGTATCAAAAAGGTACCAAGGAAGAAGCATTGGATGCGGCCAATAAGGCAGTAGTCATTGCTAAAAGATCAAATAAGGGATACTCAGAAGCCATGCAACTTCTTGAGATGATAGAGGAACTTTAGACTATTTATAAGTGCATCAAGCACTTAAATATGTGAAATAGTCATAATATTGTATTCAAATTAAAGCACTGATAGTAAATGAAACGGATTTTACTACTTTCAATAACCCTACTCATGTTTTTTCAGGATGTCCAGGCACAGGAACATACTGTGGCTCAGGAATGGACTGAACTCACTTTGCAAGCCATTCGTCGTGATCTGGCTCGTCCAACGGTACACGCAAGAAACCTTTGGCACTTGTCAATGGCCATGTATGATGCTTGGGCTGCTTATGATGATGTCGCCGAACCTTATATGTTGGGTAAAGAAGTTTTTGGTTATACTGTCGCATTTGATGGTGTTCCTGATCCGATAGATATTGAAGCAGCCAGAGAAGAAGCGATTTCACATGCTGCCTTTACATTCTTGAGAAGGAGATACAGCAATTCGCCTGGAGTATTCACATTACTGGTCGCATTGAATAATAAAATGACTGAGTTGGGATATGATCCTGATTTTAATAGTCAAGACTATACTACGGGCAACCCTGCAGCATTAGGAAACTATATCGCCAATTCTTTACTGGAGTATGGTGAGCAAGATGGCGCAAATGAATTGATCAACTATCAGAATCTATATTATCGACCGATTAATCCGCCACTATTGGTTTTCGATCCAGGTAATCCGAATATTATTGATATGAATCGGTGGCAGCCATTGACGCTAGAAATTTTCATTGACCAATCAGGTAATGAAATTCCAGGAAATACACCGCCCTTTCTAAGCCCTGAATGGGGTGCAGTGAATCCGTTTTCTATGACGTCAGCTGATGCAAATGTATACCCAACAGATGATTTCGATTATATCGTATATCATGATCCGGGACCACCACCATACATCGATGATCCAATGACATCAGAAGAATACAAATGGGGTTTTGCCATGGTTTCTGCCTGGGCATCACATTTAGATCCTGATGATGAAACCATTTGGGATATCTCTCCGGCATCTAAAGGAAACATTGATTTCCTTCCGGATAATATTTCTGAATTTCCAGACTTCTATGATTTTGATAATGGTGGAGTAAAACTCTCTGTTGGTCATGATATCAATCCACATACGGGTCAACCGTATGAACCACAATTGGTTAAAAGGGGAGACTATGCCAGAATTCTTGCAGAATTTTGGGCAGATGGACCGGAATCTGAGACACCACCAGGACATTGGTTTAGTATATTAAACTATGTATTAGATCATCCGGAGTTTACAAGAAAATACAGAGGTTTTTATGAGATGGAAACCGATTTGGAATTTGATGTCAAGGCGTACTTTATGCTTGGTGCAGCATTGCATGATTGTGCCGTTTCGGCGTGGGGAATCAAAGGTCACTATGATTATATAAGACCTGTTTCAGCGATTCGTGCTATGTGTGATATGGGACAGAGTTCAGATGAAAACTTACCAAGCTATTCTCCAAATGGAATGCCACTGATGCCAGGATACATTGAATTGGTAGAAGAAGGAGATCCACTTGCTGGTGCTTTTGGAGAGCATGTTGGAAAGGTGAAACTATATACCTGGAGAGGTCCTGAATACATCGATGATCCGGAAGCAGATTATGCAGGTGTAGGTTGGATCCTTGGAGAAAACTGGTGGCCATACCAAAGACCATCGTTTGTTACTCCAAATTTTGCAGGCTACATTTCGGGACACTCAACATTTTCAAGAGCAGCAGCTGAAATATTGACTATGTTGACTGGAGACCCATATTTCCCTGGTGGATTGGGCGAGTTTGTGGCTGAGCAAAATGAGTTCTTGGTATTTGAAGAAGGTCCAACGGAAACCATCACACTTCAATGGGCCACTTACCGAGACGCATCCGATGAAACCAGTCTCTCAAGAATTTGGGGAGGAATCCACCCTCCGGCAGATGACATTCCTGGAAGAAAAATAGGGATCAGAATTGCCAACGATGTTTTCATCAAATCGCAGGATTATTTCTTTAATGATGAGGATGGAGATGGATACTTTGGCTATGAAGATTGTGATGATTTCAATCCTGAAATGAATCCTGGTTTCGCAGAAATTTGCGACAACTTTGACAATGATTGTAATGGTGTTGTTAACGATGGAGTACCATTAAATACATACTACTTTGATACGGATGGTGATGGCTTTGGTGAAATAGCCATGCCAACTGATACTTGTATCTTGGTACCACCGCCGGGTTATGTAGACAATGCTGATGATTGTAATGATTTGGCTGAAGAAATTTCTCCTGTCGCATCAGAAATCTGTGATGCCATTGACAATGATTGTAATGGTGAATTAAACAACGGATTGGAAAGATTCATCTATTATATGGATTTTGACAATGATGGATATGGTGATGCGAATATGGTTCTCGATACTTGTATTTCCACTCCACCAGATGGCTTCGTAATTGATCAAACAGACTGCAATGATGATGCATCCAATATATATCCTACCGCGGTAGATATTCCAGACAATGGCATTGATGAAGACTGTAATGGATATGATTTATTTGAGAAAACTCAGTTTTTCCCAACAGGCATTTCTGTAGGTGGAAAGGAAATAAGAGTCCATTATAATCACAATGGGTCTATCAACGGTCGACTATATGCGTTTGATGGAAGATTGATTATGGATGAATCATGGCAAATAGCAAATAATTTCTTCTTCATAGAGACTCCATTCAACTTGGTTGGCGGAGTTTACTTTTTGCATTTATTCAATGAAGAAGCGGAGATTGATGAGGTAACAAGAATCATTGTCTTAAACTAAAATATTCAATATCCAGCAGCCTGACCGTCCTTTCGGGATTCGGATGCTCCATAATAAACACCATTAGCCAGGTCCCACATGATGGCCTGGTAGCCACCGAATGGTCCTACAGTGTGCTGTACTTTGTGGCCCATTTGGATAAGCTTACGTACTTCGTATGCGTCGTATCCACTTTCCAGAAATACTGTTCCTCCGTCGGTCATTTTTTCGCCAGTAGGTTGTGAACTTCCACCATGATTGATTCTTGGTGCATCACCTGCCTCTTGAAGATTCATTTCAAAGTCGATAAGATTGATCACAATTTGAGCGTGCCCTTGTGGTTGCATAGCACCACCCATAAGACCGAAACTCACATAAGGTTTTCCATCTTTGGTAATAAATGCAGGAATGATGGTGTGAAAAGGTCTTTTGTTTGGCGCATACACGTTATAATGACCATCTTCAAATGTAAACAACTCACCTCGATCTTGTAGAATAAATCCCAAGCCATGAGGAGTCATACCAGATCCCATTCCTCGATAATTACTTTGTATTAATGAGACCATATTTCCATCTTTGTCAGCTACCGTCAGGTAGATGGTTTCACCATGATTCAATTTACTTTCATCAATGGACTTCATGGATCTTTGACCAATGAGCTTCGCACGTTCTCGAGCATATTCTTTAGAAATCAATTCCTTTACAGGAATGTCATTGAAATCTGGATCAGCGTAATATTTTGCACGATCTTCAAAAGCTAATTTTTTTGCTTCTACGAAATGGTGCACATATTCTGCACTTCCGAATCCCATTTCTTTGATGTCATAATCTTCGAGGATATTCAAGATTTGTAATGCAGCAATTCCTTGTCCGTTTGGGGGAAGTTCCCATACATCATATCCTCTATAATTTGTAGATACCGGTTCGACCCATTCTGATGTATGGTTTTTTAAATCATCGTAATTTAAAAATCCACCTTGGTCTTTTATGTATTTGGCAATGGTTTCAGCAACCTGTCCTTCATAGAATCCGGCTCGCCCTTCTTTTGCAATGCTTTTGTAGGTGTTTGCAAGATGAGGATTTTTGAAAATTTCGCCTTTTTGTGGAGCCTTACCGTTGGGCATATACGTTTCAGCGAAGCCATCGAATTTTGAAAGAAAGTTAGCACTACGGTTCCAATAATATGCGATCAGTTCAGTAAGTGGAAATCCATTTTCGGAATAATCAATGGCTGGTTGAAGAATTTCTTCCAATGATAATTTTCCAAATTTATTGTGTAATTCTATCCATCCATCAACAGCACCTGGGACGGATACAGGTAAGGGTCCGTGTGATGGAATTTTCTCATAACCATTTTCTTTAAACCAATCTAAGGTCAATGATGAAGGAGATCGACCGGATGCATTGAGCCCGTACAATTTCCTTTCTTTGGCATTCCATACAATGGCAAAAAGATCACCTCCAATTCCGCATCCCGTAGGTTCCATCAATCCAAGACAAGCATTGGCAGCAATGGCGGCATCAGTAGCAGTGCCACCTTTTTTAAGAATATCCAAGGCAACTTGGGTACAGAGAGGTTGTGAAGTAGCAGCCATGCCATTGGTTGCGATAACTTCAGACCTGGTGGCAAAAGGTAGACCTGTGATTCTATCTTGAGCCCAGAAAGTTGAGTATAGTGAAATGAGCGTTAGAAAAGAAAGCAGAAACTTATTCATATTCTTTGGTTTGAATGAAAACAAATCCACGTAAAGAAATAAAGGATACTTTGAAGTTAATTGTCTTTGTGCGTATGCGTTGAAAATTAAAGTAATAATTAAATTTTTCTGATTGAATGTCAAATCTGAATTCCTTTGGTTTTCCACGAGTTGTATTGGGCAAATTATCAATGATGTATTCCAGAGAAACGGTATCTAGATTAATCTCATTTTTACTCACTATCAGTTCGGCCCCATTGACCAATGTAAAGTTATAGTCTCCATTGATAATAAGACCAAAGCCTTCCTGATTTACATCGAAAAAGCTGAAGGTAGAATTGGGTGGTGCATTCATATCTGTATAATGGCTATTATAATAGCTATGACTTTCGTCCACTTTGTTTTCATTTCCGAGTTCTTTCAATCCTAAATCATCATAGATTCTGCGCAATTCTTTGTAGCTGCATTTTTGACCTTCCTTTATGTATGCAAGATCCATTTCATCGGTTGCAAAATCTTTTAAAAAGAAGAGCCCATTTCGATCATTTAGGAATTTAATTTTAGAGGTTATTGACTGAAAAGTCTTTCGTTCTAGTGGTGAAATAGTTTGAAACTTATTATCACTTAGGACACCTAGTTCATTTAATTCAAGTATGAGATGATTCTTTTGACTATCATACGAAGCATTGAACATATTCAATGGTGAAAAAAGAGCAAAGACAGTCATAAGAAACATGCTCATTGGAATAATTCGGATATCATCAATTCGTGAAAGAATGAAGTATATCATAATACCAAAAAGCCAAACCGCAATTGTAGCGACTATATACCTGGGTTCGGTCACACCATACTCTTCTAGCCTTACATAGATTGCAACAAATAACAGGATGATAGGAAGGAACATAGCTGGAAAAAAATACTTCAAAAATAACTTTGTAAGCCTTCTAGATTCTTTCCTTGTATTGATATAATTCAACAGGTACGTTAATACGCCGATGATACTAAAACTCAAGACCAACTTTGAAACCCAACCTTCTGGTAGTGCACCATTGACCAGGATAGAAATAGCATAAGCATATAGAATAAAAAGGTACAGTATTGATAACGGAATCAAAATGAATTCAGTAAGAATACGATAACTCCAATTGGGTTCTGAAGGAAGAAGTTCATTGATGTTTTTTGGAAATCTTGACAGAAAATATGCTGTATTGAAAACAGACATGATGGTAAAGAATAGATGAGCGTAAATTTTATTATGATTGAATTCAACACCAAACAGATAATCTAATGCAAGCAATGCCAGGCTCAATCCTGCAAACAAAATGAAACTGTACAAAGTAGCCTCAATAAATCGGCTAAAAATGATTCTGTTGTATTCCCAAAACTGAAATGGTTTCTTACGTTTTAGGTAGGGAATAAATGAGACACTTAGATGGAGCAATAAATGAAGACCAAAGAAAACAGGCATGGTTCGATGATCTAATTTGTGCAAGCTTTCGGGTAATGTTTGGAAGTAAAAGAATAGAGTCAGAAGTCCGATCAATTCAATTACAAATTGCCATAATTGATTTAATGTAAAGGTCTCTACAATTAATCTTGTATTGATAAATAAAAGGACACCAAGCGTGGTGCACATAATAATTTTTGGAAGTAAATGTTCTGCGGCATCGTTTGCATCGTTGACCATCATTATGGCAATGGTTGCAGTAAACATTGCGAATAAAATAGCCAGAGGAAATCTTTGCAATACAGAGAAGACAACTTCCAAATTTATTTTCGGTAATAATTGTTTGAGCTTTTTCATTGTGTCAGTGATTGCACAAAAACAAGTGTACACTGTAAAGTTATATTATTATTAGTTTTGCGGCTTGGCATTGAAAAACTACATACAAGAATCAATTATTGACGGCTTCATCGGACTTAGAAAGGAGGTCTGGTACATTGCAATAATTCAGTTGATCAACCGCAGTGGCATGATGGTTCTTCCTTTCATGTCTCTATATCTGCTTGAAGATTTGGACTGGACAAAGTCGATGGCAGCTGTTGCAACTGCGTGTTTCGGTTTGGGCAATTTAGCGGGAGCCATTGTTGGAGGTTGGCTATCAGAAAGATTTCCTCCGATAAAACTGATGTTTGGATCACTTCTTTTAGGCGGTCTTTGTTTCATACTGATGGCTTATATCCAGAGTTTTTATCTTTTGTGTGGTTGGATATTTATTACCGTTTTGGTTTCAGACATTCTTAGGCCTGCAGCGATGGTAGCGATTTCAGAATTTAGTACCAAAGATAATTTAGCAAGGGGCATTTCATTGCTGAGAATTGCAATAAACCTAGGCATTGCTATTGGTCCATTTGTAGCTGGTATTATGATAGAGAAAGTAGGATATCAGTTCATATTTTTTGGAGATGGAGTGACCTGTATTTTTGCTGGATTTGCTCTTTACCTCTTATTCAAGGAAACTTGGAGTTTTAAACCAACAAAGATTCCATTAGAAGAAAATCCAAATTCAATGATGAGCGCATACAAAGACGGTTACTATCTACTGTTTTTGTTCTTCAATATGCTCATGTTGATCATATTTTTTCAGATTTTATATTCTGTTCCGGTCTTCTTTTCAGAAGTATACAAGATGTCCGAAAACCAGATTGGGATATTTTTTGCAATGAATGGACTTTTGATTTTTGCCTTAGAGATTCCCATCATTTATGCATTAGAAAAGAAGAAACTGGACTATGACCCTCTTTTATGGGGTATGGTCTTGATAGGTATATCCTTTGTGTTTTTGTTATTGCCAATGCCACACTTTTGGATATCGGTTATATTGTTTAACCTCTTCATTTCCATTGGTGAAATTTTAAATTTTCCATTCATTTCTACTTTGTCAATTATTAGGGGAGAAAAGAGAAATAAAGGCAGCTACATTGGGTCCATGGCATCTATGTTTTCAATTGCGATCATGCTAGCGCCATTGGTCTTTCTTCCATTCGTTGATGTAATAGGATATAAAGTTACATGGATCATAAGTATCGCAGTTTGCTTACTGATGGCATTGTTTTTAAAAATCCTGAGACCTTCATTTGAGTCGTCAAATACTTTATAGAAATTAATTTGTGATTTTAAACACTGATTTTTCAAGTAAGTATTTATATTTTCATATTAACATAAACCACTTGAAAATGAAATTATTCTACACAACATTGTTGTCAATGTTTGCTTTTGCAATATTTGGACAACCTCTAAATGACAATTGCGCGGATGCAACTGCCATTGGGGAGGTGGAAGACCTTCCGTTTGATAATAGCTTGGCGACCACTGATGGTCCATTGCATATTGATTCTCCATGTCCGGGTGCGAGTGAATTAGATTCACTTTACAATGATATTTGGTATCTGTATACACCTACTTTTACAGGTACAGCATCATTCTCTCTTTGTGGTACAGCTGATTTTGATTCTAAAATAGCAGTGTATCAGTCAGGAGCTGTTTGTCCGGTTACAGATGGAGATCTTCTCGCCTGTAATGAAGATGGACCCACTTGTGCCAATGGTACATCACAGGTACTCTTTGGCGTAGAGGCAGGAGAATCATACCTTTTAAGGTTGGCTGGATTTGGTGAGGAACCACCAGGATTTTCAGGTCAAGGAACATTTAGTGTGAATGAATTTGAACCCATACTTGAAAACGATTTTTGTGCCGATGCAATTGAAATTTTTCTTGGTGCAGATCAGGAATTTACAACTGTGGGTGCGACGACTGACGGACCCACACATGAAGGTCCTTGCTTTTTGTTCGACGACAATTCCATCCAATCAGATATTTGGTTTACATATACAGCTACGGAAGATGATACACTTATTTGGAGTACTTGTAATACTGAGAATTCACCAATGATTAATTTTGATTCACGTTTGGGCGTATATGTTCCTGGTTCTTCTTGTCCTCCCACATCTGAAGATCTTCTGGCTTGTAACGATGACGGCGAAATTTGCTTGGAATTCACTTCAGAATTATTTTTTCCTGTAGAAGCAGGTAACCAATATTTATTGAGAATGGGTGGATGGACTGGCACTACTGGCTTCGGAACATTTGATCTTCTTTCAGGTTCACCTGAACCACCTCCTGCGAATAATTTATGCGCTGATGCAGAAGAAGTTGAAATTAATCAACCCGGAGAATCATCCTCAACTTCTGGAACAACAATGAATGCTAATTTTGATCCTGACAATTTCATTGCCCCTTTGTGTCAGGTCGGAGCTGATGGTGAATATGCAGAGGTTTGGTATAAATTCAACAGTGAAGGATATACTCAGATTGATTTTGCTTTGTTTAGCACAACGCCAGGCGCTCAATATTTTGTGGATATTTGGGAAGACTGTTCTAGTGGTCCGATTGATACTTTACAGATAATAAATAGCTGTTTTGAGATTGAAGGAGAAGTTTTTTCAACAAGCATTGCTCCATTTCCACCCGATGCCAGAGATTACATCATGAGGATTGGTACAAGATTTACCTTCACTCCAACTGGAGATTTTGAATTTCAGCTCACCGGTGTTTTGACAAATGTGGAAGATCTTGAAATTTTGTCTTCTCCAATTGTCATTTCGCCAAATCCAGTCAATGAACAAATGGCAATAGATATTCCGCTGTTGAACTCTATGAGAGGGAATATAAAAATATTCAATGTTGTTGGAGAGCGTGTTTGGAATTCAAGCGAGATAAATTTCAATAAGGGAAACAATAAACAAAAAATTGATGTTTCTGGGTTAGAAACAGGTGTATACTTTGCACAAATTCAATTGGGCAATGGTATTAAAACACTTAAGTTTATAAAGTCATAAATTTCAAAGGAAATAAAAGGTTGACCGGAGACGGGCAGCCTTTTATTTTCGTTCTTGATTAAGAATTATAATTTCCAATCCACTTTATGTCGAACCCAACAATCATTGAGAAACCCAAGGTGCAAATCGAAGAGGATTTGCTGAATGAATTGCTTTCTCTGACGAAGGAAGAAAAGCAAGTCATTGTGCATTGTCTTTTTGATTCGAGGTATATGATTGGTGCCAAGATCCGGATTTGGCCAACCACATATTTGTTTGATCGTGGCTCATCTGGTAGAAGTGAATTGGTTCATGCAGAAAACATTTCGATGGCTCCTCAATGGACGGAAGTGGAAAATGGATCTATGGCATATTTCTCTTTGGTCTTTACCGGCCTGCCTTCATCATGCACCATTTTTGATTTGGTAGAAGACATTCCTCAACCAGGCGGTTTCATAGTGCAGGGAATTCGGAGGAATGATCAGGACGTTTATTTCGTGATGTTATAGTTCAATCGATTCATCTATTTGTAATTAAAAAGCCTTTGTTGGTTTCTTACCTAGCAAAATCCTGAAAAAATCTCCATGAAGCCTTAATTTCACCCAATGTTTCGGCGCATTCACATAATTTTCTTTTTAGTAAGCATGCCTTTCTTCTTGCTTACTCAAATTTTACCAGAAGACTTTTATCAAACTCCCTTGGACTTTGAATTAGACCGACCGATTGGTTTGAGGTTTACTCCTGGAGGTGAAGGCTTTATTTTCGGCAAGAGTGGATTGGTTTGGGCCATCGATTCTACTGGACAATTACAAGAAGATATCGTTTTAGACATACGTGAAGAAGTAACGGACTGGGGAGATCATGGGTTGGTGAGCTTAGCCGTAGATCCCAATTTTGAAGCCAATGGTTTTATCTATTTGTATTATGTTGTCGATAGACATCACCTTTTGCATTTTGGCACTACGTCCTACGATCCCACCTTGGATATCTATAACCAAGCATCTATCGGTAGAGTAACTAAGTATAAAGTTGAGAAAAATGGTAATCAATGGTCTGCGGTAATTCCTTCAAGACAAGTACTCTTTGGACAGAACTTTGAGGATGGTAATCCAATACTAATGGGTTCTCATGGAGTAGGTAGTCTTGTTTTTGGTGGAGATGGCAGTTTGCTTTTGAGTTGTGGAGATGCAGGATCTTATAGAGAAGCAGATTTAGGAAATGCAGATGATACATTCCATAATCAAGCAATAGAAGATGGGATTATTTCTGAGGATGAAAACATTGGGGCATTTCGTTCTATGTTGCGAGGTAGTTTGGCCGGAAAATTATTAAGAATCAATCCAGAAAATGGTAATGGTCTAAAAGAGAATCCCTTTTATGATTCAAACAATCCACGAAGCCATGAATCTCGTCTGTGGGCATATGGATTTAGAAATCCTTACAAATTTGTCTACATAGAAAATACTTCTGAACATGGGTCAGAAGGGAGTTTTCCTGGAAAATTTATCCTAGGAGATGTTGGATCTTCTTTTTGGGAGGAAGTAAACCTAATTGATAAGCCAGGAGAATGGTTTGGATGGCCTAAGTACGAAGGATTAGAAGGGCATTGGCAATTTCAATCGGCTTTTATCCCAAATCCAGAAGCTAAAAATCCATTGTATGAGAATGGCTGCGGTGAGGAGTATTATTTTTTCAAAGAACTGATATACCAAGAAAATGAAAATGATGAATATGATTTTAATTTTCCTTGTGATCAACTGACACCCATACCAGAAGAATATCCAAAATACATTCATCGAAGACCTATACTTGCGTACAGCAATGATCAATGGAATCCTCCGGCGAAAACATTTGTACCATCTTTTAATGACATAGGAGAGGCCATTCATTTTTCTATACTTGATTCACTTTCATCAACAGATGGAAAGTTGATCGAAGGTGGTTCTGCAATTCCTGGAGCATTCTGCAATGGTGACTATTTTCCTGAGGAATACAAAGGGACATTATTCCTTTTAGATTACAGAGGATGGATTAATGTTCTGAGTATGGACGAAAAACATAATGTTCAATCTATATTTGAATTTGCCCAACTGGAAGAAGAAGGAATTACTGATTTAAGTTTTCATCCGTTGACAGGCGAGCTTTATTATACAGATTTCAAAAAAGGACAAATTTTCAAAATCCAATACGGAGGGATTAGGCCACCAATTTCAAAGATTGAATACGACGTAAATTATGGAGCAAGTCCATTGACAATACAGTTCAATGCTTCGAAATCTCAATCATTTGACGAAAGTCAACTTACCTACCAATGGGATTTTGGTGATGGAGAAATGGGTGATGAGGAAGTGATCAGTCACGTTTATGAAAGTGAAAATCAAGAAATCACCAATTTTCAAGTGCAATTAATGGTATCTGATACTTCTGGCAATACTGCAATAAATCAAGTCATCGTTTCGCTTAATAATACACCTCCAGAAGTGGATATCATCAGTATCTCAGATGGTGATTATTACAGTATTAGCTCCACAAATCTTTTTCCTCTTAAGGCGAATGTAAGTGATCGAGAACATGATGAAAATTCATTGTCTTATCGCTGGCAAGCTATCTTGCATCATGACAATCACATTCATCCAGGACCTGTAGATGAGAACATGGAATCAGTTGCGTTCATTGAACCAGCCGGTTGTGGATTAGAAGATTTTTATTATTCAATTGTTCTGGAGGTGGAAGATGCGGATGGACTTCGTGCCCAAGATAGTCTGGCCATATTTCCATATTGTGGAGAGGACTTTTCAGATATTATTCAATTAGAGTTAGGGAATCACACGGATGGTATTTCTGTTACATGGAAGGATATCATTGCCGATGATATTGAATACTATTCGGTAGAGCATACTCAAGATTTTTTATTTAAAGAAATAGCAAGAGTACAAGTCAATGAAAACGACGAGTACGAGTATATCCATACAGGGATAGAGAATGGACCACATTTCTATCGAATCAAGGCGATCAATAGGTCAGGGATTCCAGATTATTCTGAGGTCGAGTCCATCAATTATGTTGAAAAATTATTATATCGTGTTTTTCCAAATCCAGTGACTCAATATCTTAGATTTGAGGTCTTGCATGAGCAAATTGATTTCTTGGAGTTTAACATCACGAGCATCAATGGTAGTTTAATAACACAAGTAGAACGTCACTTTGATTCCTCCACTCAAGAATTTGATCAAAGTATTTATTTAGGAGATTTACCTTCAGGTGTGTATTTATACCAACTGAAGGTGAATGAGCTCATCCGAAGTGGGAGAATTCTTAAATTATAATTTAGCAAAATTGATGATGGATCATTTAGAATTTATAATGCTAAATTTTCTACAACATATTTTCCTAGTGCACGACCTTGTGTGACACCATTGTCAATCGCAGGGCGGTAATGAATTCCTCCATAAAGACGACTAATCGCAGCTTCTTCCGAAGCCTCAATAAAGGAATTAAAGGATCTAACGGGAAGCCCGTATTCTACTTCTACATCATCATCAAATTGGAAATTGTCACCAAAGATCGAACTAAGTGCAATGGCTGCTGCAGATGAAATAACGCTATGCCCACTTGTATATTCAGGAAATGGTGGAGTTTGAAGAATGGGCATCCAATTTTCATCAATGTGTTGATTGATGATGGTTTCTGGTCTGATCAGATTGCTTCGGTACTTCTCATCCCAGCAACTGATAAAAGCGTCTGCCAAGGCGATTGAAGTCAATGCATATGCTTTTGCTGTTTTGCTAATATTTGCGCTGTCTTTTCTGCAGGCAATGGCTGTAATGCCGATCCAGTGACCGCCAGGAGTAATTTTTTTGGTGGCGAACATGGCATGACCTTTTAGGTTCATCACATAAGGATTACAATCCCAAAAACTTGCTATGGCAGTGGTTTCTTCGGTGGCATCTTTCACTGCATCATATACTTCGATCAATTCTTTATAGAAGGGGCTATCTTTTTTCATGTCCACCTCTGTGGGACGGGGAGGTGTAAATTGATCTGGTGATTTTATGACGAATGGTCTGATTTCTCTCCAATGAGGTTCGATGCCTTCCATGTAAGCGGGAGGAGTGGGTTTCCAAGTAACATCATCTTCCTTAATAGTATATTTTGGAAATGACCTAGTTTGTTTGTAATTGTCTTTATCGGCCCAAGCTAGAATGTGTGATGCGACGGTTTGACCGTATGCTTTTGAGTTTTCAATGAGTCCTGATGGTGCTTGTATGTTTGATAATTCTTCATCTTGAGCTTTTTGGAATTCTTCCATTTTTGCTTCAGAGAAGATCAGGGCCTTTCCAATTGTATTGAAAGCTTCAAGGGCTGCAACGGTATGATTTATTTCCTTTTCTGGATTTGGAAGATTCTGTAAATCTGTCAATTGTCCGGCGAGGGAATTGATTGTTTCATCTCCTAGAGCAAGCACTTCAAACGCGCCAATGCTCGCATAGGCATAAATTCTGCTTGCCACAGGAGGCGAGAATATATCATAGACGATGATATCTGTCAATTGTTTCATTGATTGGTGTAGACGTGTAGGGTCGTCTAGTTTGGTTTTGTAGTTGGGGTCTGTGGATTTGCAGGAAGAAAAAATAATTAAAGCACAAATGAATCCAAATAAAGCTCTTTGCATTGAATTGAAATTTAAGGATAAAGATAGAACGGAAAGTTATTAACATTAAAAATATTAGTTCTTTAATGATGAAGCCTGGTTTGCTAATTGGAGATAGATTTTCTCATGCAAATCTAAATTGTATTCAATATTAGTAGTCGGTGTTCTATTTGCTTTTATTATGTATCCTGAATTAATATTTTTTGATGGATCGCCATGCAAACCAGTAAAACTAAATGTGCTGTAATTGCTTTTTAAAGGAATTTTTAGTCCCAGAAAATGAGAGACAGATTGTAAAATATTTTTGTCATCATTTATGAGCTGATCAGAAAGAATCAATTTAATGTCATTGGGTTTTTTATTTTTCAAAATGGAAGAGATGAATTTTAATCTGTCTAAATAATAATTAGCAGCATCCATAACAGTCCAGCTATTATTGTAAAATTTCTCTGACAATTTTAAAATACTAGAAATTGTTTCATTTGGCTGCCTAATGAGAATTATCACTTTTGTTTTATTATCATAAATAATTTCTTTATTTGGAGTCTTGGTGTTATGATTGATTTGATCAAGAAATATTCTTGTATAAGGAATTTTTCGATTTTTTAAATGGGCCTTGATATCCATCCAATGACATTTAAGAAAATTTTGATATACTGCGTTACTTTCGCCTGTTCCTACTATTTGTGGATTTGACAGAAGGATATGAGCGAGGAGGGATGAACGACTTCTCATGTGGCCAAGAATAAAAATTCTTCTGTATTCAAACATTCACAGGATTTAGTAAATTTAATTGATCATGAATTTAAATTCACCAATGTAATTAATGGTTTATAAATTGATTTAATTGATAGGTTCAATTCCCTTTTATATTGGATTAGGTGGACATAAATGTGCTTCCACATGGATTTATTCCTGTCTTTTTGAACATCCAGAAATTTGCATTCCTCAGAAAGATATACATTTCTTTGCTCTTGACCATTTATTTGAGAATGGCTATGAATGGTATGAGCATAATATTAACAAACATTATGAAGGGGAAAGGTGTATTGTAGATTTTTCGGTTTTAAACTTTAGTTCACCAAAATCGGCTGAAAGGATTTTCAGTAGATACCCTGACTTAAAGTTATTTGCTTGTCTACGAAATCCTGTGGATAGAGCATGGTCTCATTATTTACAAGATTTGAAAAAAGGACATATCGAAAAATCTGTAACATTTGAAGACGCATTGGAATTAGATCCACGATATATTCAATACGGAAAGTATAAATCTCATTATGGTTCTTATCTCTCTTACTTCAAGAAGAATCAGATTGCGATTTTTTCTTTCAAAGCTCTCCAAAATAATCCATCGTTGTTTATTCAAAATCTTTACTCATATTTCGAAGTCGATTCTCAATTTGAACCTTCTGTATTGAATCGAAAATTAAATAAAGCACACTATCCTAGATTTAGACTATTTGAAAGAATCAATACTGAAATTTCCTGGTATTTGAAGAAATCCAAACTAGGACAAAGAATTTGGTGGATTATTAAACAGTCAGGTGTACCAGAATTTGTCAGGAAATTGAATTCTGGTGAGGCTCCAGAATTGAGTCAAATGTCTAAAAGGGTCAGAAAAAAGTTGGAAGAGGAATTTGAGGAAGATATTTTGTTCCTTTCGAAAATAGAGAAAGATTCAGCTTTTTAGTAATTTTTGCTGTTCCATGAGCAAATCTCATTTATTATATATATCCCCTAGTTTTCCTTCAAATGAGCAGGAAGATTATACCTTGACGTATTTTATCAAT